>CAKZLG010000329.1 GCA_937125035.1 uncultured Maribacter sp.
GACAACCATGATATCTGGGTGGACCCCACCAATGCGGACCGACTCATGGTGGCCCACGATGGCGGTGCCAGCATTAGCATGAACCACGGCAAGACCTTTCAGCGCATTGTGTTGCCCATTGCCCAGATGTACCATGTGGCCGTTGATGATAAGATCCCATACAACGTGTACGGCAACCGGCAAGACGGTTATTCTTATATGGGGCCCAGCAACAGCCGGCAAGGGTATATCCCCTTGGGCCTTTGGAAAGGCGTGGGCGGTTGCGAAAGTGGCTTTGCCCAACCGGATCCATTTGATAATGACATTGTTTGGTCTGGCTGCTATGACGGCGGTCTGCAGCGTTTCAACACCCAAACGGGCCACGCTAGGGATGTTCGTGTTTGGCCAGAGGCCGGGTACGGCTGGGAGCCCGGCCAACTTAAATATCGCTGGCACTGGAACTTCCCCTTGGCCTTTTCGCCCCATACAGAACATAGGGTCTATGTGGGCAGCCAATATGTGCATAAAAGTGATGATGGCGGGCAAAGTTGGCAGGTGATCAGTCCGGATCTTACCTTGAACGACAAAAGCCATCAACAGAACTCCGGGGGTGTGGCCATAGACAATCTTATGACTTTTGACGGTTCGGTGCTCTTCAGTATCGTGGAATCCACCTTGGAACCCGGCCTTATTTGGACCGGTAGTAACGACGGACAGGTACAATTGACACGGGATGGTGGTACTACCTGGACCAATGTTACACAGAATATCCCCAACCTGCCCCAATGGGGCACTATAGCCAACATAGAAGCTTCCCGATTCAAAAAAGGCAGGGCCTATATCACAGTAGACCTGCATCAAATGGGCGACTTTGACCCCTATGTCTATAAAACAGATGACTTTGGCGCAACTTGGGAGTTCATTAGTGCCTCCGTGCCCAAATCCGTGCATAGCTTTGCCCATGTGGTGAAGGAGGACCCCAAACGGGAGGGCATGCTGTACCTTGGGGTGGACAATGGCCTATATATAAGCTATGATGATGGCCAAAATTGGATGCGCTTGCGCAACAACCTTCCCCCTGCCCCGGTCTATTGGTTGGAGATCCAAGAACGGTTTGATGATTTGGTGGTGGGCACCTACGGGCGCGGGTATTACATTCTGGACAATATCTCTCCCCTACGAGAATATGATGTGGATGCCCAAGGTAGCGAGGCACACCTCTTCAGCTTGCGGCCAGCGTTTCGTTTTCAGGAGGTACAAAGCATCAAAACGGACGGTCCCAGCCTAAATTCCGGGAAAAACCCAGCGTACGGGGCAGAAATCAATTACTATTTGAAAGACAGTACCGATCAAAAAATTGAGATTCAGATAATGACGGCGGAAAACGAGGTGGTGCGGACGTTGGAAGGAAAAAACAAGGCGGGCATCAACAGGGTCATGTGGGACCTCAGGTATGAACCTACCTTTAAGCCCAAACTCCAAACTGCCCCACCCGGTAGGCCGTGGGTACAATTGAATGGAGAGGGCTGGCGCCCCTTGGTCACATGGGACCTGGACCTCATGCGCGGGCAGTATGGTCCCAAAGTGGTGCCCGATGATTACAAGGTGAAATTGATCATTGGCAATACGGAGTATATCAGGGAACTGAAAGTATTGAAAGACCCAAGCACGGAGGGCAGTATGGAAGATATCAAAGCTCAGGTGGCCTTCTCTTTGGAGCTGCGCGATGCCATGAACCTAGCCGTTACCATGATCAATGATATGGAAGGGATACGCGCCGAGCTCAATACCATCATCCCAAAATTAAGCCGCCCTGCCGACCGTAAAAAGGCGGAGGAATTGCGTATCTTAGCCACGGCCATATCAGGCAGCTTGTACGATATTCATCTTACCGGTGCCCGCGAGGACGCTTTTCGATCGCCCATGAAACTCTATGGCCGACTCAGTGCCCTGGCCAGTGATATTGGTGGCTTTGGGGCAGATTTTAAACCCACGGACCAACAAAAAGAAGTCTACGCCATTTTCAATCAACGTTTAAAGGAGGTGGACACCAAGTTCAAGAAATTCATGGCCGTGGAGGTAGACCAATTGAATACCCAATTGAAAAAAAGCGAACTACGGATAAAAGCAGCCAAAAAACTAAAATCATAACCCTATACCAATTCCTATGAGAAAATCCATTTTTATTTCCTTAATCGCCCTGTGGGCCGTGTCTTGTGGCGAAACCCAAAAAGAAGAGACCCAAGCCGATCTTTTTGCCCGTTTGGATACAGAGATTCAAAAAAATGCCAAGGGATACAGTACCCTAAAAGAAGCCACGGAAACCATAGGGCATCGCCTTACAGGTTCAGAAAATGGCGCTATGGCAGAGGAGTACACATACAACAAGTTCAAGGAATATGGGTTTGCCGATGTGCAGTACCAGACCTTTGAGGTAGAAGCATGGGCACGGGACAGTGTGGCTGTTGAAATAGATGGAGAACCCACCAAAGCGGTCACCTTGGGACATTCCCCGGTCAAAGCGGATGTAACCGGTGAAATCGTGGATATGGGCAATGGCCTAGAGGCCGACTATGCCGACAACCCTGATGCGGTAAAGGACAAGATCGCCTTGGTCTACATCAGTATTCTAGAAGGAAGTCCTGAAGGACTTTCCAACCTCCATCGTAGTGAAAAGACGGCATTGGCCATAAAATACGGGGCCAAGGGCATGATCATCATCAACCAAGTACCCAACGGGGTACTGCTCACGGGCACGGCTTCCGTAACCGGGGAGCTCATCCCCATTCCTGCCGTTTGTATTGGCATGGAAGATGGTATGGCCTTAAAGGAAAAGTTAAAGGACAACCCCGTTGAGGCCCATATTTGGATGACCAATAAAAGTGATATGATCAAAGCGAGGAATGTCATTGCCACCTTACCAGGAACTGACCTGCCCCAAGAGGAAATTGTGATCGGAGGCCATTTGGATTCTTGGGACCTGGCCACCGGTGCCATTGATAACGGCATAGGCTCTTTTGCTATTTTGGATATTGCACGGGCCTTCCAAGCCAACGGTCTCAAACCTAAGCGAACCGTGAAATTTGTGATGTTCATGGGAGAGGAACAGGGCCTTTTGGGCTCTAAATACATGGTGGAGCAGGCCATTGCCAACAATACTATGGACCAAATCAAATACATGATGAACTTGGATATGTCCGGCAACCCCATTGGCATGAACGCTGGTGGAAAATTGGACAACGAAGCCTTTTTTACCGATTTAGGAGCTGCTATTCAACAACAGGACAGTATCTATAAAAACGAGTTTTCCAACCGCTCCGGATTGCATAGCGACCACCAGCCTTTTATGTTGGAAGGGGTGCCCATTTTATCCGTGCACAGCAACTTGGACCGTTCCATTTATGGCTGCTATCATTCGGATTGCGACGACTTTAATTTGGTGAACGAGGAACATATGACCAATACTTCCCGTTTTGGAACCATGATGCTCTACGCCTTGGCCAATGCAGAAATACTGCCTGCCACGAAGATGGACAGTGAGACCACCAAGCAGTTCATGATCGATAATGATTTAAAGGAAA
>CAKZLG010000330.1 GCA_937125035.1 uncultured Maribacter sp.
TTCATAGTGCCCTATTGGTTGATCGGCAATATTCGTGAACTTCTAAAAGAAAGACGAGACAAAAAACGGGCAGCACAAGAAGCCTAGTTATAGGTATAATATCAATAAAAAAAGAAGCCATTTGGCTTCTTTTTTTATACGCGTTCTTTATTTTGCTTACCCTTCTATTTCATAATCTTCACCGCCTTCCGGTCTTCCCCCTTGACGCTGTTTCTTTTGGTTGAACCTATAGGTAAAGGTAAGGTTGGCGGATCGTACCCTCCATTGGAATTCACTGTCACTCTCAAAGAACGGCGTCACGGTATCACTGATTCGTCTTCTGCTATTGAAAACATCACTAACGTTCAATGCCAAAGAGGCCTTGTCCTTAAAGAGGTCTTTGCTAAAGGCCAGATCCATGGAAAAAATACCTTGGTTCCTTGTTTGTGCATTTTCTGTAGGTCCCCGGTAATTGATACGTGTCTGCCAGTCCACGCTTTTTAGAAGGGTCACTTTATTATTGATGCGTATGAACCAGCTCAGGTTTTCGGCATCAAAATTCTGATTGTTGAAATCGCCACGGGTGATTAGCTTGAAAAGGTTGAAGTTCCCATTCAGGTTCCATTTACTGGTTGGTCTATAATTGCTGGTGAACTCAAACCCGTACCGATCATTCTTGGCCAAGTTGACCGGGGTCCTGCGGAGGATGCTCACCAATTGGCCGTCAAAGAAGGTATCATCGCCTGTATCTTCGGTAATGAAGGTGATGACGTCTGTGGCCCGCTGAAAATAGATAGAGGCGTTGAGGGTAACCTTATCCAGTCTGTTCAAGTACCCCAAATCCACTTGATTGGAGTAGGATGGCGTTAACAAGGGGTTGCCTTGAAAAAGGTTCGTGGGACTGGAGCGCGATGGAAATGGATTCAAAAAGAAGGAGCGCGGCCTTCTGATCCGACGGTTATAGCCAAATTGAAGGCTCTGCTTTTCATTGAACTCATAATTTATGTTGACCGTGGGAAAAAGCCCATCAAAATTGTTACGGCTGAACTGATTGGTTTCCTGCTGGTCTATGATGAGCCTGGTTACCTCATAGCGTAATCCCATGAGATAGGATAGAGCCTTGATCTTGCTGCCAAATTGGGTATAAAAGGCATTGATGGTCTCCTTAAAGTCCAATACGTTGCTTGGATTGGTAATCCCCAATTCGGTAACGGTGGGTTGTATGAAGTTAACGTCATAATCTGTATTCAAAAGATTGAAATCACCCCGGTAGCCAACTTCAAACTGACTGTTCTCCCCTAAGGGCAGCACGTAGTCCGTTTGCATGAAGACACGTCTTTGCTCTTCTGCCGTTCTAACCGTTTCACTCAAAAAATCATTCTGATCAATTTCAGAACGCTCTACCTCATCACTGGTCTCGTATTGAAAATCGAACGTTAATTTTTCGCCGGAATCCCCAAATCTCTTATTGTAATTGAAAGCGTATTGGAACGTCTGGTCCTCTTCGGTCTCATCATCAAAACGAAAGCCGCTGGTAACGTTTTGACTGCCATCCTCCTGAAAGAAATTGTTCAGGGTTTCCGAACTGTTATCGGAATTCCTCACAAAGATGCTTTGGGTGATGGAGGCCGTTTCATTCACATACCATTCTGCCCCTAGATTTATGTTGTAGCCATTGCGTATCCTATCAAAGTCCCTTTCTTCCCTAATGGCATTGGTAAAGGTGCCACTGCTGTCAAAAAAGCGAGTGTCGTTGAAGGAATTTCCCGGACTGGTCCTATAGTTGTAGCCTGCATTGGTGAAGATATTGACATCTCCCGTTCTGTAGTTCAAATTACCATTGAAACCAAAGAGGGCAGGGTCACCAATGTTCGTGGTCAATGCCCCGTTGAGCCCCTGTAGCTTACTTCTTCTTAGGATAATGTTGATGATGCCGCCGGATCCCTCAGCGTCGTATCTGGCCGATGGTGAAGTGATCACCTCCACTTTTTCAATGGATTCCGCGGGCAATTGGCGTAGGGCTTCGGTGGAGTTGAGCCCAGTGATGGCAGAGGGTTTTCCGTTGATCAAAATACGTACATCATCGTTTCCGCGCAATTGCACATTGCCTTCCACATCCACCGAGACGGAGGGTACGTTGTCCAGGACGTCACTCACAGTGCCACCGCTCACGGTAAGGTCCTTGCCCACATTGTATATTTTTTTGTCCAATCTCAGCTCCACCGTTGTTTTCTCGGCAATGACCTCAACGCCCTCTAGCTGAGCCACATCCAGAGAAAGTGCTATAGTGCCCAAATCCTTTGATGCGGTAAGGGTTTGGTCTTCTAAGACATAGGGTTTGTAGGAGATAAACTCCACTCTTATGTTATATCTGCCGGGTTGAGTCTCTACAGAGAATACACCACTGCCATCCGTTATGCCGCCGGTAACGCGCTCTGGGTTTTGAACGCTCTGAAGAATCAATGTGGCATATTCCAAGGGTTCACCAGTTTCTTGGTCCAGAACCTTACCGGTGATGTTTATGGTTTCTGATTGTTGTCCGGGAGTTCCTCCGGGTC
>CAKZLG010000331.1 GCA_937125035.1 uncultured Maribacter sp.
TGCCCTTGAGCACGCTGGCCACGGGTGCCAGGGCCTCAAAGAGCGCCAATGCCTTAAAGGTCTCCGCAATCTTCAGTTGGTCCATGTTCAACTTCATGGCAAAGGTAGGTACCTCCTGTTTAGTGGACACCTCACCATTAAAAGCCACATTGCCGTTGAAAAGCGATGAGGTCATGTTATGGAGTACGGCTTTTTCATCGCGTATGATCAATTGTCCCTTAACATTGCTCAGGGTGATGTTGTCATACACGACGGTATTGGCGGAGGCGTTGAAGGTGGCATCCAGAAAGGCGGGTACTTTGATCTTAGCGGGTGCATCCACCTTTTCACCTTCTACATCATCCTCTGCCTGCACCTCGTTTTGTGCCACCATAAAATCATTGAGCACAAAGGTATTGCTGGCCATGGTAAATGTGCCCTTTACCACTTCCCCATTAAAGAGGTACCCCAAAAAATTCACTATACTTCCGTTGATATTGAAGTCGGTTTTTCCCGTCTTGCCCTTGAGCTCCTCCAGGACCACTTTGGTGGGATTAAACGTGACCGAGGTGGATTCCAAGACCACCGCTTGGGGAAAATCACTGGAACGGTATTCGAACCCCGTTAGCGTCATCTTTCCAGAAGTCTGGGTATTTTCATAACGTTTGTTTTCTATGGAGGCCATATCAAAAGCCGTTGTAACGTTGGCATCCAAATTGCCCTTCAATTGAAGGTCCGCTGGCACCGGATAGGCCTTTTCCAAGTTGGCCAAGTTCATTTTTCCTTCCAAATGCGCGTTCACCTTGGTGTTCCCCATAAGTTCCGTGATCTTGGAGGTCAGGGCAAAACGGTCCTGATCGATCATGAAGGACAATCTATCCAAATCCACATACGTGTCCTTTGCCATGCCCGTGGTATTGTTCACGGTCATATCAATGAAGATATTTCGGACCGTTTTAGGAAGATCGGGATATTTGAATGAGGCATTATTGGAGTTTATCTTGATGTTGAATTTTGGAATATGCACCTCATCCACCACGCCCGTAAAACGGCCCTCAACCACAAAATCCCCAGTGGTGGTCACCCCAGAAATATTCTGTGAGTACGCCTCGGGTAGTACGGCCAGGAAATTCTTAAAATCAGACGAAGGTGTCTTGAAACTGATGTCCACTTCTTGATTGTCCTCATTCAGCTTCACAAAACCCTCAAACACCAAAGGCAATTGGTTGATAAGGGCCTCATTCTTTAAAAAGGAATATTTGTTCTCATTTAAGTCGATGCCGATAAGGGCGTCCAAGACCACCTTGTTCCCATCCAGGTAGTTGATACTGTCCATTTCAAAAGAGACCAAGGCTTCCGTATGGGTTTCAAGTTCAGATGTTGCCAAGGAAAGGTCACCCGTTCCGTTATGGTTCATATGGGTCACCTCAAGGTGCATCCCGGTATCAAAATCATCATAAACGATTTTCGAATTATTGATTCCATAGGATTCCATAGTAAAGGAAAAGCCCTCCGTGGCTTCCGCGGCCACAGGTGCTCCTGTCGTTGTTTCCTTGGCAATGTCATAATTGGCACGGCCCATGGTATCCACCTTTATGTGCAGCAGGGCATTGTCCACACTGAGCTTGGAAATGGAAATGGGTTCACCACTGGACTTGAACAGTTGCATGAGTCCCATGGAAAGGGCCACCTCTTGGGCCGCAAAAAGGGTATCGCCCGGAAAAGGTTCATTGTTCACCAGGCTCACATCCTGCAACCGTACGGCTGCATTGGGAAAACTCCGTATAAGGCTAAGATCGGCATCTGAGAAATGCAATTGCGCATTAACATTGGCGTTGACATTGTTCTTTATGAGATCACCGATCTTGGCCTCCAAAAAAAAGGGTATGGCCACCATGACCCCTATGAGCAGCACTACCACAATACCCACGACCTTTAGTATGTTCTTCTTCATCCTTTGATGTTGTTTAATTCTGTTAGCAATCCTGAAACGGTCCAACGCTGTTAAGAGCAACCTTGGATAATGCACCGCGGCACATTCGTACAGTTGGCACAAAGAAATCGTGGCACCCCATTCCCTTAGAACTTGGGAATGCGGGTATTATTATGCATCAAGATCAATTTCTTCGCCCAAGGCCAGATTAAAGCGCTTCCGCAATATATATACGAAGAAATAGAGAAAAGGAGTATCTAGAAATGCTATAATAATCTTAAAAATAAAACCACTGATCACCAAGCCCTTGAACTTATCCCAAGGTATTTCCCCAAAGGAGCACAACAGCAGTACCACGGTAAAGGTATCTATGAACTGGGAGGAAAAGGTGGAGAAATTATTGCGCAGCCACAGGTATTTCCCTTTGGTAATGCGTTTCCAGAAATGATAGATCTGAATATCCACGAACTGGGCCAGCAGATAGGCCATCATGGAAGCGAAAACGGCCACGATCGTATTGCCAAATACGGAACTGAACATACCATTGTCCACCGGAGACCATGGGGTGGCCGGTACCGCTGAGGCCGTATATACAATGATCAGGGAGAAAAAGGAAGCAAAAATACCGGCCACCACGATCTGGTTGGCCTTTTTCTTTCCAAAAAGCTCTGAGATCAGGTCCGTGATTAAAAAAGTGACGGGATAGGGCAATATACCTACTGATATCTCAAAAAGAGTGGCTCCAAAAACAGTATACTCCCCAAACGGATGCCAGAAAAAGAATTTCTGAAAGATGAGGTTGGACACCACCAGTGAAGTGATGAACAGGGCGCCCAAATAGAGGTAGATCTTACGCGCAAAAAGAACATCTTTTGGGGCCATACCTACTTAATGTTCAATACAAAGGGCATTTTTGCCTGTATGCCCTCTTGGTGCCCTCCCTGTTTTAACGCCTTCCAGGCCGTGTAAAGGCCCTCACCCATTTCCGTGCGCAGCAAATCTTCCTTGGCCTTGGCACTGGCCCCGCCCAAATCTTCCATGAGCCGTTCAATGCCCGTCTTGTATTTGGGATATTTTCTCACGGAGTATTCGGAAGCACCCGCCATTTCGGCCGCGGCGGCCACGGCATCCTCTAAAGTGCCCAGATCGTCCACCAACCCTATGCGTTGGGCATCCTTGCCGCTCCATACCCTGCCTTGGGCCATGCTATCCACTTGGGCCAGGGTAAGCTGCCTGCCACTGGCCACCCTTTCCAAAAATGTTTGGTAGGTACTTTCTATCCCCTCGCGCAGCACCTGCCTAAAATGATCTCCCATGGGTTCAAACAGGGAATAGTCCACGGAATTCTCGTTCGTGCCCACCTGCTCTGCATTGATCCCGATTTCATCTGCAAAAGCGCTGATGTTGGGAATGGTTCCAAAGACCCCAATAGACCCCGTAATGGTGGTGGGCTCTGCAAATATGCGGTCAGCCCCCGCAGCAATGTAATATCCGCCGGAGGCGGCCACATTGCCCATGGAGACGATGACCGGTTTCTCCTGTTTGGTCAGCATGACTTCCCGCCAAATAATATCTGAGGTAAGTGCACTGCCCCCGGGCGAATCCACACGGAGTACCACGGCCTTTACCTTATCATCTTCCCTGGCCTTAACAAGGGCTTCGTTGATGAGATCTTGGCCGATCACATCAGGACCACCTTGGCCATAAAGAATTTCCCCTTGGGCGAAAACCACAGCGATCTTGTCCTCTCCTGATCGTAATTTTTTCTGCTTGGCATACCCGTTGTAGTCCTCCAGAGCAATGAGGTTCAGTTCCCCATCTGTAAGGCCAAGGGCGTTCTTCAATTTTCCTTCGTACTCGTCCATAAAGGCAATACCGTCCAACAGCCCTGTTTCCATAGCCATTTTGGGGAATCTGCCGCCCAAGGTATCCGCAATGGTGTTCAAGTCCTGTTCAGCCAAGTTCCTTGAGGCTCCTATATCCTGTATCATGGTCCCCCAGACAGAATGCAGGAGCTCCTGCAATTGCTCCCTATTGGAGGTACTCATTTCATCTTGCAGATACGGCTCCACAGCGCTCTTGTACTTACCATGGCGCACGACCTCCATCTTAATGCCACTTTTTTCCTGAATTTCCTTTAAGTACAACACTTCAGACGACAATCCTTTAAAATCTAGCGCGCCCACCGGATTGATGAAAAGCGAATCTGCCACGCTGCACAGATAATAATCCTTTTGAAGATAAAAATCCCCATAGGCGTAGATGAACTTGCCGCCCGCTTTAAAATCCGCCAAGGCCTTGCGCAAGGTCTGTGTTTGGGCCATACCGGCCAGCATGATGTTATTATTGAGGCTGATGCCCCGTATACGATCATCCTCTTTGGCCACTGCAATGGCATGCAAGATTTCATCCAGCCCCTGAGACGCTTCAAAAAGGCCACTGAAAGGGTCTAGCTCATCGTTTCCGGCATAATCCGCAATGGGCCGTTGTAATTGTATCTCCAGTACGGATCCGTCCTTTACAGCCACGGTGTCCTCCGCACTGCCCACCAAGCTGACAAACACGAGCAACATGACCATGATAATACCAAACGCCACCAAACAACCAAGAATGGCGGCCAATAGATTTCCTAAAAACTTCACGTTATAGCAATTTTTATTTGAGCGTAAAGATAACCAAAGTGATCATGTTTTGTTTATTTTGCCAGCCAATATGCAGCAGAAAACCACCATATACATATCCTTGGGCAGCAATATGGGCCGTAAAAAGCACCAGCTACAAGAGGCCATTCTAAAAATTGGGGACACCATTGGCAAGGTGACGGCCATTTCCGGTATGTACCACTCCCCTGCTTGGGGCTTTGAAGGATCCGATTTTTTGAATGCGTGCATTGCTGTTGACACCATGAAAGGCCCAGTAGCATGTATGGACATGCTTTTGAACATAGAAATGGCCATGGGCCGCAAGCGAAGCACAGGGGTTGGTTATACCGATCGGGCCATAGATCTGGACCTTATTTATTTTGGCCACGAGGTGATCCAAACCCAAGGGCTGGTGGTGCCCCATCCTAGAATGCAGGAACGCAAATTCGTACTGAAGCCCTTAGCGGATATCGCCCCACAATTTTACCACCCGGTATTGCACAAGGACACCCGGAACCTATTGCAAGAGTGCAAGGATGCTTCCGGGCCCACCAAGCAGAAGGGACAGCTGTTTACGGACCAAAAGGCGATTCTCTCCCATTTGGGCTTCCTTACTTTTGAGGGCAATATTGGTGTGGGCAAGACCAGCTTGACCAAAAAACTGGCCCTTGATTTCAATGCGAAGGCTATTTTGGAGCGGTTTGCGGACAATCCGTTCCTGCCCAATTTTTACAGGGACCCCTCCCGTTTTGCCTTTCCGCTGGAAATGTCCTTCCTGGCGGACCGTTACCAACAGTTCATGGAAGACAGCAACCAATTGGATCTATTTAAGGATTTCATGGTCAGCGACTACGATATTTACAAATCCTTGATCTTTGCTAAAATCACCCTGCAAAATCAAGAATATGAACTCTATAGAAAACTCTTCGGCCTCATGTACAAAGAAACCAAAAAGCCCACTTTGTACGTCTACCTCTACCAGACCACAGACCGGCTTTTGGAGAACATCAAAAAAAGGGGCAGGCCTTACGAACAAAGCATAGGGGAGCACTACCTAGAAGACATCAACCAAGGATATATGGACTATCTAAAAACCTATCCCAAAGAAAAACAGCTCATTATAGATGTATCCGACCTTGATTTTGTGCATGACCCCAAGGATTATAAATCCCTTTTGACCCAGGTGAACCAGCACGCCCTGCATCATTTCGATTAACACAATTTTGGCAATTTATTTGCACAGTATCCCTGAATTTACTTTATTGCAGCGGAATAAAAAACTAACTAACTCAAACTAGTGCAAAACCCGGTCTAGGCCGGGTTTTTTAGTGGGTTCCATTTAGACCAGACATCCCAGACCACCACCCCAACGCTCACGGCTATGTTCAAGGAGTGTTTTGTGCCAAACTGTGGTATTTCCACCACGGCATCACATTGGGAAACCACTTCTTGGCCCACCCCTTTCACCTCATTCCCAAAAACCAGGGCATACTTGGCTCCCTGCTCAATTTGGAAATCCTGAAGTTCCGTAGCGCCTACAGCCTGTTCCACGGCCACGCAGTGATATCCCTCCCCTTTGAGCTTGCCCAGCAGAACCTCCGTATCCGGGGCGTATTCCCAGGCCACGCTCTCTGTAGCACCTAGGGCCGTTTTATGAATGTCCTTATGGGGAGGCGAGGCAGTAATGCCGCAGAGGTATATCCTTTCCACCAAAAATGCATCGGCCGTTCTAAAGACGGAGCCAATATTGTTCAGACTCCTAATATTGTCCAGCACCAGTACCACAGGTAACTTTTTGGCCTGCTTAAAAGCATCCACATCCAAACGGTCCAGTTCCTCGTTTCTTAGCTTTCTCATACGTTACTTTTCAACGAAAGGCCTTAAATATCAACAAAAATTTTAAGACCTGGGCGAATGCCCTATATTCGTTTTAAGTGCAAAAATAGGTACAAGCAACGATAGTGGGGAGCAAATCAAAGACAAAAAAGGTAACACCTTTAATGCAGCAGTACAATAGCATCAAGACCAAGTATCCTGATGCGTTATTGCTCTTCCGGGTGGGTGATTTTTACGAAACCTTTGGGGAGGATGCCGTAAAGGCCTCTAAAATCCTGGGCATTATCCTTACCCATAGAAACAATGGTGGTGACCGGACGGAACTGGCGGGCTTTCCGCACCACTCCCTCAATACCTATCTGCCCAAATTGGTAAAGGCGGGGCAGCGTGTGGCCATTTGTGACCAGCTTGAAGACCCCAAGCAGACAAAGACCATTGTAAAACGTGGTGTTACCGAACTGGTGACCCCAGGCGTGGCCCTGAATGATGATATCTTAAGTGCCAAGAGCAATAACTTCCTCTGTGCCATCCACTTTGGTCGAAAAAAAATGGGCGTTTCCTTTGTGGATATTTCCACTGGGGAGTTTCTTACCGCAGAGGGCAATGAGGAACAAGTGGACAAATTGCTGCAAAACTTTTCCCCCAACGAAATATTGGTCTCCAAGGCACATAAGAAAGATTTCCAAGCCCTTTTTGGCAATAACCACCACACCTTCTTTATGGAAGATTGGGTGTACCAAGAGGATTATGCCCACGAAAACCTTACCAACCACTTCAAAACCACCACGCTAAAGGGGTTCGGAGTGGACCATTTGAGCCACGGCATCATTGCCTCCGGGGTCATCCTGCACTATCTCTCGGAGACCCAGCACAAACAGCTTGGGCACATAGGCACGCTGCAACGCATTGCAGAGGACGAACACATTTGGATGGATCGCTTCACCATACGCAACCTAGAGCTTTATCACTCCCCAAACGCGCAGGCGGTGACCCTTTTAGAGGTGATAGACAGGACCATTAGCCCCATGGGCGGCCGCATGGTAAAACGCTGGTTGGCCCTACCGCTGAAAAACCTTCAAAAAATACGGCAACGGCACGCGGTGGTGGCCCACCTTGTGAAACAGGACACCCTTTTGGATCGCATGCAGAGCAACCTGCGGCACATGGGCGATTTGGAACGGCTCATCTCCAAAATCAGTACGGGCCGGGTGAACCCTAGGGAAGTGGTGCAGCTCAAAAACTCCCTTGAAGCCCTAGTGCCCATTAAGCAGCTGGCCTCGCAATCCAAAAATGACGCTTTGGCCGTTTTGGGCGATCAGTTGAACGCCTGTGATCTGCTCAGGAACAGAATCAAGGAAATGCTCAATGAAGAAGCCCCTGTGCACATTGCCAAAGGAAATGTCATTGCCATGGGCTACGCTGAGGAACTGGACGAACTACGCGGGCTCGCCACCTCAGGAAAGGATTATTTGGATAACATGTTGGAACGTGAGACCAAGGCCACTGGGATCACATCACTTAAAATCGCCTCCAACAATGTGTTCGGGTATTACATAGAGGTCAGGAACACCCATAAGGACAAAGTGCCGGAAGCTTGGGTACGAAAACAGACCTTAGTGAACGCAGAACGCTATATCACCGAAGAGTTAAAAGAATATGAGGCCAAAATTTTGGGGGCGGAAGAGCGCATCCTCAGCTTGGAACAACAGCTTTTCTCACAATTGGTGGTATGGATGCAGGAATATATTGCCGCCGTTCAGAACAATGCCCATATCATTGCCCAGTTGGACTGTCTTTGTGGCTTTGCCCAATTGGCGAAGGAAAACCAGTATACCCAGCCCGAGATCAATGACAGTACTGACCTCATCATTACCCAAGGAAGGCATCCGGTCATAGAAAAACAGCTGCCCTTGGGAGAACCTTATATTGCCAATGATATTCAACTCAATCGTTCCCAACAGCAGGTCATGATGATAACCGGGCCCAACATGAGCGGTAAATCGGCCATCTTACGGCAAACGGCCCTCATTGTGCTGTTGGCCCAAATAGGCAGTTTTGTGCCCGCCGAGAGTGCCCAAATAGGATATGTGGACAAAATTTTCACCCGTGTGGGCGCCAGCGACAATATTTCCATGGGCGAATCTACCTTCATGGTGGAAATGAACGAAACCGCCTCTATCTTGAACAACCTCTCTGAACGCAGTTTGGTGCTTTTGGATGAAATAGGACGGGGAACAAGTACGTATGATGGCATCTCCATTGCATGGGCCATAGCGGAATACCTACATGAGCACCCGGCCCGGGCCAAGACCCTATTTGCCACGCATTACCATGAACTGAACAAAATGACGGACACCTTTGTCCGTATCAAGAATTTCAACGTATCCGTCAAGGAACTGGAGGACACCGTGCTCTTTTTGAGAAAGTTGGCCGCAGGGGGCAGTGAACACAGTTTCGGCATCCATGTGGCCCGCATGGCCGGCATGCCCCAGCAGGTGCTGCACAGGGCGAATAAAATCCTGGAGCGCATGGAGGCCAACCATGGGCCCAAAGAGGACGGATTGGCCAAGGCCAAGGGTATTAATGACCGTTTACCCGCCGGGCAGGAGATGCAATTGAGCTTTTTTAATCTGGACGATCCTTTATTGGAGGAGATCAAAGAAGAAATATTGCATTTGGACATAGATACCCTTACCCCCGTGGAGGCCTTGATGAAACTCAATGAGATCAAAAGATTGCTTACCAAAAACAAGAAGGCTACTTCTTGATTATTTTCTTTCTTTTTCAAAATTTACTTTGCGTTTTATAGAAATATATTAAATTTGCGTCCGCATCCGATACGGATGAATGTTCATAACCATGCGAAAATAGCTCAGTTGGTAGAGCGCCACCTTGCCAAGGTGGAGGTCGCGGGTTCGAATCCCGTTTTTCGCTCAACTTCAACTCCACTTGGCTTCGGCTACGCTCAGCCGCCGTTAGTGGGGTTTTTTAGTTTAAAGTCCGCATTTTGCTCGAGTGGTGGAATTGGTAGACACGCCGGACTTAAAATCCTGTGACCATCTGGTCGTGCGGGTTCAAGTCCCGCCTCGAGTACTTTAGCCCTTGTTAATCAATTGATTATCAAGGGTTTTTTGTTATCCATTTGTTTCCAGCTCCCCCGCATTCTTTATGCTACAGCAAAAAGCCCCACTTCTGCCCCAAACAAAATTATTTTTATCTTTCCAATTGCATACAGGCCATTATATTTAAGCCATTTTCCTATTGAAGCAAACCGCATCCACCCTAAATATTCATGATATGATACCAAAACGACCCTTTACCTTGCTTGCCCTTTTTTTCTCCTTCGCTATCGGCTTTTCCCAAAGCACCCTCAAAAGGACGATTGTTACCACAGATGGTGAGATTGATGATGTGGATACCTTTATTCGTTTTTTGCTCTACAGCAATGAATTTGAGACCCAAGGTTTAATCTATTCCAGTTCCATGTGGCATTGGAAAGGGGATGGCAAGGGCACCCCATTCACTTCCGAAATGGAAATGACGCGGAACCTTTATGGTGAACGTTTGACCAACCTGCGCTGGCCAGGAACACAATGGATGGGTGAACTCTTGGCCGCCTATGCCCAAGTGCACCCCAACCTACTTTTGCATGATGCCCACTACCCCACTGCGGAAACACTGCAGAGCTTGGTAAAAACGGGCAATATAGATTTTGAGGGAGAAATGGAGCAACGCACAGAGGGCTCTGAATGGATCGCCCAAAAATTATTGGACGATGACCCCCGCGAAATTTTCCTTCAGGCCTGGGGTGGCACCAATACCATAGCCCGCGCCTTGAAGTCCATTGAAGAGGACTATTCCCAACAGCACAATTGGAGGGAAATTCAAGAGAAAGTAAGCAAAAAAGCAATTATATACACTATAATGGACCAGGACGCAACCTACCGAAAATACATAGGGCCGGTTTGGCCCAACATCAGGGTTTTCTATAATGCCAACCAGTTCTGGTGCTTTGCCTATCCTTGGAAAAAAGTGGTGCCCAAAAGCCAACAACCCTATTTGGAGGGCAGCTTTATGGGCGCCAACCTCATTAATGGCCATGGCCCCCTGTTACAGATGTACTATTCCTACGGCGATGGTCAAAAACAGGAAGGTGACCCCAATCACTTTGAAGGTGATATTACGAAAATAGCCCAGACGGACCGTGGTAGTTTTTCCCAATACGATTTTATCTCGGAAGGCGATTCCCCAGCGTTTTTACATTTGGTGGATGTGGGGCTAGACAACTACGAAGACCCCTCTAGAGGAGGTTGGAGCGGACGTTTTGTGCCCTCTAAGGAAAATCCCTACCGTTACGAAGATGGGGCCGCAGCGGCCGATCTGAACCCAGAGACCGGCCAGTTGGACAAGAACTACCCACAGGCCCGATGGATCAAGGAAATGCAACTCGATTTTGCCGCTAGGGCAGATTGGTGCGTGGCGCCCTATGACACCGCCAATCACCCACCCACCATTAGCGTGGCCGAAGGAAACCAACTCACCGCCACCGCCGGTGAAGAGGTGAGGTTGACCCTTGGCTATACGGACCCAGATGGTCATCCGGTGGCGTTTAAGGCCTGGTGTTATGCTGAAGCTGGAGACGGGGCCGCACAGGTGGACACCCACGGGGAAATGGCCACCGTAAGCCTACCCAAGGATGCCCTACCCGGCAATACCTTTCACATCATCGTTTCAGGAAGGGATACCGGTTTTCCTGCGATGACACGCTACCAGAGGGTCATCATCCGCATAAAACCCTGAATTGGCAGAACATCTGTATGGAACCCCCCTTTACCGCACCAGACTATGTACAAAGGAGACGGCACCACAGCACACTTTCAAATTAACGCCCGTGTGGAAAATGATTGCAAATCCCTACCTTTAGCTTTCCATTATTGGTTTCATGACAAAGAAAAAACGTGCATTACTTCTAGTGGCCCCGGTTGTTATGACCGGCCTTATCATTTTTGTTTGTCATTGGAGCATTGCCCATTTTGCGGCCGACAAGCTTTTTGATATGGCGGAGGATATTCCCCACAACCGGGTGGGACTGGTCTTGGGGACTTCCAAAAAATTGAGGGACGGAAGCCCCAACCCCTACTATACCTATAGGATCATGGCCACAACGGAATTGTACAACAAAAGAAAAATAGACTATGTCCTGGCCAGTGGTGACAACGGAAGCATTTATTACAATGAACCCAATACCATTAAAAAAGACCTCGTCATGGCCGGTATACCTGCGGACAAGATTGTGCTGGACTATGCCGGGTTTCGCACCTTGGATTCCATGTACCGGGCCAAAGAGGTATTTGGCCTAGACACGGTAACGGTGATTTCCCAAGAGTTTCACAATGAACGAGCCATCTACATTGCCGCAAAAAAAAATCTGACGGCCGTAGGTTTCAATGCGCAGGATATTCCGCTGGAAGCTGGGCTCAAAGTACAAGTAAGAGAATCTTTGGCCCGTGTAAAAGTATTCCTGGACTTGGCCTTTCAGACCCAACCGAGGTTCTATGGGGAGAAAATCACCATCGGTCCCACACCATCCAACCAATCTATACCAGAAAAATGAAGACACTTCTAAAAAATTTAGGTCCTGGCCTCCTATTTGCCAGTATGGCCATAGGCACATCGCACTTAGTACTTTCTACCAAAGCGGGCGCCCAGTATGGCTGGCTCATGGTAATCCCCATTATCTTGGCCAATGTCTTCAAATATCCTTTTTTTGAATTTGGGATACGGTACACCAGTGTCACCAATAAAACCCTTATTGAAGGGTATTTAAATCGCGGCAAACGATACTTGTGGTTTTACGCTTTGATCACCTTAGTGACCACGTTTACCATTCTGGCGGCACTGTATACCGTTACGGCAGGGCTTTTTATGAACCTTTTTAAAATAAACACAGTGTCCATAGGCCTTGTGGCATTGGGACTGTTCGGTTTTATCAGTGCCCTATTGATCATCGGGAAATACACCTTTCTGGAAATGAGCCTAAAATTTGTGGTGAGCATCCTTTTTATCGCTCTGATCATCACCACCATTTTGGTGGTATTCCAGGGACAGGTAATGCCCGTAGCAGGCTTTGAGCCCACACCGCTTTTCAACGAAGTGGGACTATTGTTTTTGATTGGCCTCATGGGTTGGATGCCCACCACCGTAGAGGCTTCCAGTTGGGTGAGCTTGTGGAGCATTGAAAAATGGAAGACCCAGGAAAAGCCGTTATTAAAGGATTCTTTACGGGAGTTCAATACCGGTTACCTCATTACGGCCGTTCTGGCCATTTTCTTCATGATAATTGGTTGGTTCACCCTTTATGGCACCAACACGGTACTCAGTGACAATGCCGTAAACTTTGCGGACCAAGTGGTGCAATTGTTCACCACCCATATTGGATCCTGGGCCTATATTTTCATTGCCATATCCGCATTTGCCACCATGTTCAGTACCTGTATGACGGCGCATGATGCCGTGACCCGGGTGAGTCTGGACATTATTGACCTTCTTATACCTACAAAACAACTATCGAACAATAGGGTCTTTTTTTCCATTGGTGTGCTCCTGTTGGCCCTTGTGAATTTTTTGGTAATTGCCCTATTTGGAGCGCATATGGGTAATTTGGTGGCCTTGGCCACGTTTGTGTCCTTTGTGGTGGCCCCCATCATTGGTTACATGAACTTAAAGAACGTGACCAGTGAGGACATGCAGGGAAAATACCATCCTAGCCGGGGGCTCAAAATACTAACGTACCTTGGCATCATCTTTTTATCCCTGTTCTCTATCCTCTACTTTTGGATGATCATTTGGTAACTAGACCGTACCAGGATTTCTCAAAGACTTAACAAGATAAACTTGACACGGGCCCTTTATTTTTCAATATTTGCTGATTATCAAACAAATAAATGATTTTATGAAGTTGATATCCATTCAACGTAAGACCAAAAAAGAGAAAAGATATACGGCCAAGATGGGCATTTTGTACACCCAGGTCACTTATGTAAGAAAGCGCTTTTTTCTGTTTCCCATCAAAACTTTGCACAAGTACAGAAACACGTATTATGGTGAAGTAAAAGATTGTGGCGAGTGCCTGTTGTCCAAATAGGTAAGTATCTCAACCATTTTTCCTTTTATTGTAATACCACCACAAAGGTCCTTTCGTTCTGTTTGTGCAAAAACTCCAAGCAGTAGGCACCATTGATACAATTATTCGTAATCTGTTCTTCACCAAACCCCACGGCTTGGGCTATATTCGCCTCTGTTAGGCCATTTTTTAGAAGATGTTCTTTGATAGCGTCCGATCGTTTTTGTGAAAGTTGCTGATTGTACGTACTACTTCCCCTGCTATCCGTATGGCTCTCAATGGAAATTTTCAAGTCCGGGAAACTCTCCACGGCATAGATAACTTTCTCCAAGGCAGTGGCAATAGTGGGTGTGATTTCGCTTTTACCCTTATCAAAGAAGAATTTTTCCATTTTAATGATTTTCTTTCCCTCCGCTTCGGCCAATAACTCATCCAATTGCACAAGTTCAATAGTGTAGGGGGTTTGCTGTAAAGAATCGAGGGCGGCGCTATCATAGTCCTTAACGTATTGGGAATGCCTGTCCTTGGAAGCCTGTACGGTCAAGTTCCCTTGCCAGGGTATCTCCATGGAATAACTGCCGTTTGGTGAAGAGGTCGTTTCCTTATACACGGTGCCATCCGCACCCACAAGCCGTATTTGGGCCCTTTCAATGCCTTTGTTTGATACCGTATTGACCACTTTACCGTGAATACTGAATGTTTTTAGTCCTGGGGCTGATTCCATTTGAAAACCATAAATATCATCCTTGCCTTTGCCACCCGCGCGGTTAGAAGCAAAGTAACCATAATGGCCGCCTGCATCCTGAGCGGCAATGATGAGACCAAAATCATCTTTTTCCGAATTGATGCCCTTGCCCAAATTCACAGGAATACTGTAACCACCAAACGGCTGTTCGTTGGATTTATAAATGTCCATGCCCCCAAGACCATAAAAAACATCTGAACTGAAATAGAGGCTTCCGTTGAACAAATATGGGGCAATCTCATTGCCCGGCGAATTGATTCTTGGCCCTAGATTGACCGGTGCCGACATGATCTGGCCCTTGTTGGTAACCACGTAATAGATATCCGTACCCCCGTAGCCCTCCTCAAAATTCGCGGAAAAGTACAAACGGTCCGTGGCATCGTCATAAAAAGGATAGTAAAATGAAGTACTTAAATCCTTGAGCAAAAATCTAAAATTTCCAGAAGATCCCACCATGCCAATGGCCAAGGCATTTTTTCCATTATCATCAAAAGCCATGTCCCCATCATCCGTATTGGATAGGATATAAAAAAAAGCATTGAGCCCTTCTGAAAAATAGGGGGTTGCCTTGTGATAGGGCGATGCTGCTATTTTAGGAAACATGGAAGCAGTGGTAACGTTGCCATTTGCCTCGACATTACCCGCATAAATATCCAAATAGGAGTCCCCGGAAGGCGCATAAATATCTTTTTCCTTTTGTGGTCTGCCACTGCTGAACAATAGTTGGTCCTTATAAAAAGTAGGGGAAAAATCGGCTTGTGGACCATTGATGTCCAGATTTTTAATATCCACACCTGTGGTTTCGGCCCTATTGTCCAAAAGTTCGTAGTTGAAGGCCGCGTTTTCCATCAACTCATTGGCGAGTTTATTGGATTTGGACTGCAAGAAGGTTTTGACCCGTTCCCGTTCCGATACCTTTGCAATGCTCTGGAGCATATTGTTCAGGCGGTTATTGGACATGATGGTATCCTTTTTGTTCACTTCCAAATACAGTTCAGAAGCCCTTTCGTACTGCCCCAGTTTAAAATGAGCATCAGCAAAATTTAACAGCTGTACCGGGGTCAGCGCGTTCTTGGTCTGCTCCTTTCTATACTCCGCTATGGCCTTATCATATTGATAGCCATAAAAGTAAGCGTCCGCCCTTGACATCTTTTCCTGGGCCACAAGCAACGCGGGCAATAGGAATAGTGTAAAGAAGATATAATGTACCGTTTTCATGCGCAACGTATTGTTATTTTTTAGTCAGATGTTGTTTCCATGGCCAAATAACGTCTGTTTATGATTCATTTCCCAATTTTATCTCCAGCCCTTTTTCGCCTCTTCTTTGGATGCGGGGTTCACGTTGTTGTTAAAAGAATCTTGGTGAATCTATTTGCTTTAGCTTACCCTTGGTCCCTTTGTCCTTGTCCTTGTCCGCACCACCCCCTTTGCCCAGGTAAAACTTAAAGATGACCTCATGGGATCCACTGTTGAACTCCCCCAGGGCATTGGTGTTGTAATCATAGGAATATCCTATGAACATGGCGTTGGATACCTGAAACCCCGCGAGGCCACTAAACGCATTTTCCACCCTATAGGACACCCCAGCGGTAACCACATCTGAAATTAGAAAATTTCCGGAAACATTAATGTTCAATGGTGCCCCGGAGAGGCTGTTGACCAAGAAGGCCGGTTTAAATTTCAATCCGTCTGAAATATCAAAGACGTACCCACCAATAAAATTGAACTGCATTTTGTCTTCCACCACCGCTGTTACATCGTCATTATAAACCCCTTCGGTAAGGAAATTGGGCACCGATGCCCCCAAATACCAATTGTCCGCATATACAAAGAGTCCGCCGCCCACAGTGGGATAGAAATTGTTGATGCGTTGAAGGTTCAAGGGCTCACCCGGGTTTTCAAACGTTCCTTTGGCGAAATCCACATTGAGGAACGAGCCCCCGGCATCCACCCCAAAAGAAAGTTTCGTCTCGTCAGATAGCATTACCTGATAAGAATAGGAAATATCAGCATACGTTTGCGCCACCGGTCCTATTTGATCATTGATGACGTTTATTCCAAGCCCCATTTTTTCGTTGGAAAAAGGCAGGTTGGCCCCTACCCTGAGCGTACGGGGCGCCCCTGGTACATCTATCCATTGCGCCCTGTACGTGGAAACGATTTCCGGAGTGGCCACCGTACCCACATACGCCGGGTTGAAACTACCAATATTGTACATATACTGGGTATATTGGGGTTCCTTTTGAGCGAAAAGCAAAGCGGGCAAGCTCAAAAATACGACACCTATAAACAAGGCCCTTAGGTAGTTCTGCGAATGATTTTTATGATCGATCATTATTATCTTATCAATTGGATCCAACCTTTCTCGGTTACTTGGGGTTCACTGTCTATTTGATAGACCAGGAGATAGAAGTAAGTGCCTTTTGGCGCCTCCTTACCTTCATAGGTTCCATCCCAGACGTTGGCATCATCTACTTTTTCCACCTCATGCACCAAATTCCCGTAACGGTCATAAATTTGTATCGTGTATCGTATGTTCACCGTACGTCCCGTTTCTTGGTCCGTCAAATTCATCCGCAACACCTCATTTTGGCCATTACCGTTAGGAGAAAATTGGTTGTACAGAAAGCCGGCTGATGCAGGGGTTTTTTCCACAACCTCCACAGAAACGGTCTGGGAGTTGTTGCTCTCATCACCATCTCTTGGTGTTGAGCCTATATAACTGGCTGTGTTCACAAAGACACCCACACCATTGGCAATCACGGTAATGGTCAACCGGGCCTCTTGGCCCAGCGCCAAACTCGGTAGGGCCCATTCGCCCTCTTCCTCATCATAACTGCCGATGTCTGCCACTGCCGAGACCAATTCAAAGTTTTCATCGAGCACCTCGGCTATACGAATATCGGTCACTACATCCGTTTCCGATTGGTTGGTGACTTTCAATTCAAAGACAATTTCATCCCCGACCAATGCTGTGGTGGGCAGTGCAGTTTTTTCCACTAGGAGGTCCACGCCTTCCGGGACCTCTGTTTCAATGGTTATGGTCTCGGATACATCATTTTCCGGGTTATCATCTACTGGGGAGGAATCCAAAAGGGTGGCCGTGTTGGTGTAATTGCTTCCCTCTATAACATCAACGGTAATGGCCAAAGTCGCCGAGCCAAGTGCCGGAAGGTTTTCAATGGTCCAAATACCGGAATCCAAATCATAGGTACCCAAGGATGTTTCTTGGGAAACGAACAAGAACCCGGTCTCCAAAAGGTCTGCCACCGTAGCGGAATCCACTTGCTTGTCCGTTAAATTGTTGACGGTCACTGTAAAAATGATCGTTTCCCCCAAAATGGCATTGGTTTTATCCACCGTTTTGGTGACCTCCAGATCTACTGGGCAATCTGGGCTGGAGTTATCTGGGATACATGGGTTGGTATTGGCAGGATCTTGTTGGTCGTTGACACCATCTTCATCGGTATCAGCGCTATTGGAGTCCAACGCATCAATAATACCATCGTCGTCCTCATCCAAGGGCTCTTGGATGTCCGGTCCTACCTCTTCACCATCTTCGATACCATCACCATCCGTATCGGGATTGTTGGGATCAGTGCCCAATGTGGCTTCCTGACCCCCAAAAAGACCATCATTGTCATCATCGGTTTCACAATCACTCACTGATATGGTGACCTCAGTGGCCACGTCGGTACAGGGCAAGGTGGAGGTATTGGTGGTGTAGGTAAACACATAATTACCGGACACCAAGCCCTCAAAATTCACCGTATTGTCCGGATTGATGATCACAGCATTTGATGGATCTGTGGTAATGCTCCAGATGCCTGGCGTGGCCCCGGTGAGCCTATCATCCAAATCCACCGTGGTAGGTCCGTTAAAAGCGAGATTACAAGCAGATCCGTTGGAAACGGTTCCCGAAGTGCCCTGAAAACCAATTAAAGCCTCCACTTCCTGTCGCACTGTGGCACAACCATTGGCCACAGCTTCCACAAAAAAGCTGGTCGTGAACGTCAAAAGAGGTGTTGTGAAATTTTGTCCCGTACCAATGGGCGTATCTATATCTATGGAAGTGTACCAATTGATGGAAGCCCCGGCGCTAGCTTCCGCCATGAGCAGCACGGTACCAGGCCCACATCTTTCCCCACTTTCAACATTGGTAAGCGTGGGGGTGGTATTCAAGGTCAATTCCACTTCAATAGTCGTACTGGCACAATCATCGGAAAAATCAGTTGGGGTGCCATTGTCATCCAAGAAAAACCCATAATACGACCCGTCATTGGGCGGGTTTGCCACTTGGGCCGGAGTGAGGGAGGCATTCTCATTGAGCGTGTTGGACAATGTACTCCACGTCAGGGCAGTACCCGTGGGTGCCGGAGTAGTCGTATATTCGTTTAGACTGATGTCAATAACATCACAAAATGTGGTAGGGACGGCGGCATCCAATATAGGGGCGGAAACACAGTTGTCGTCATCATTGATCTCACCTAGGGCACTACCGTCCCCATTCAACTCCACCGATGGGTTGCTGGGCGCACCCAATTGCACGGTAAAATCTTCCGTTTGTTCCAAGAGTTGGTCGTTGACCAAGGCCACCGTAAATGTTTCGGGTTCCCCCGCTGTGCCTGTAAAATTCAAAGTGCCTGGCGTGGCATTAAAATCTGTACCGTTGGTAGCTGAACCGTTGGCAAAGGTGTAGCCCACCGAAAAACCACCGTTCACAGCAAGGTCGAGCGTCACGGTAAACACCAAGTTTCCCGACGCCACATCTTCATTTTCGGCCACATCCAAAATCGTGAGGGTAGCGGTATCGTCATCTATATTTGTCACAGGAACATTGGCCACATCTGCACCACCCAAAGCACTGTAGTTGGTATCCTCGGAGCTTACATTGCCGGTAATAATGATATAGGCAACATCTCCATCCACCACATTATCATTGACCCCCGTCACTGTCACGGGTGTTGGCGTATTCCAATCGCCAGGAGCTATGGTTACTGAAGCGGGCACAGTACCTTCTGAAGCGTCATTACTGGATAGGGCAATGGTAACAGGAGCGGTAGGCTGGCTGTCAAGCGTAATATTAAAAGTAGCCGTTCCCCCACCCTCTGTGGTAGTACCACTTATAGCTGATACATTGACGCCAGCGGCATCGTTATCTTGAATGTCTATCGATGCTGTTCTAGAGGGAACAGGACCCAGAGTATATCCAGTACCAGCCGTCAACGTAAGAATCACGGTCTCGGTTGGTTCCGCTATGGCATCGTCTACTGGTGTTATGGTAATATTGGCCGTTTGTTGCCCGACTGGTACGGACACACTACTGCCTATATTGGCATAGTCCGTAACGTTGGCCGCAGACCCTGTGGGATTAAAATTAACCGTCAAGGGGCTCCCCGTTGTATTTGGATTTCCTATATCCACTATAAACGTGGCCGTATTATTGGCTGGGGTATTTTCAGCCGCAATAGCATCTGTGGTTGTTATGGTTGCCTCATAATCATTGTCCAAAATATCCACGGAAGCCTGGGCGGGGACACCAATGTCGAAAAGGGGATTATCTGTGCCGTTAAGGGTTAGAACCACATCTTCGGTACCCTCCGTCAGGGCATCATCCACTGGTGTAATCGTAATATTTCTGTTATCTGTACTTGCATTGCTCGGGATGGTAAAAACACCAGTAACCGTATAATCCCCCCCTTCTGTAGCAGAACCAGATAAAGTATAGGCTATGTTCACTAGGGAACCCGTATCATTAACATTACTGGACTCTATCCTAAACCGAGCTATGGCAGAACCTTCCTCAGCCCCTTCTGGAATGACGGGTATAACCGTAAGAGTACCAAGATCATCATCCAATAAATTCACAGTTGCAGAACCACCACCAGGGGCTATACCATATGCGCCGGGCTGAATGACCCACCTTACCAGCTCATCTCCCTCTACCAGATCATCATCATCAATATCCAAATCAACTGTAACCTGTCCTGTTCCCAAAGATGTAGGTACGGTGACAGATGCCGGCAAGGCATCATAGTCAACACCAGAAGTGGCTGTACTGGCCGGGTCCACAGCTAAAAACACTTCAACAGACCCTACCAAAATTGAACCTCCCGTAACACTTATGGTAAATTCACCATCAACCGTACCCGCTTCATCGGCATTGGGCTGTGCGCCAGAAGAAATAGATACTGTTTGGGCATTTAAGCCTGTAGCTGAAACCATCAACA
>CAKZLG010000332.1 GCA_937125035.1 uncultured Maribacter sp.
CGGCATGCCTCAATGGGCACGTTCCACCTCACGCTCTAGTTTTAAAACTTGGGTGCCGTCTTCTTGCTCAATAAGTAGGGCCTTATTGTCCTGCGTACCGTTTCTGGTAATCTCATTGCCCTGTATGTGCTTGGTGATTTTTTCAGTGTGTGTGGAAATGACCTTTCCTTCGGCATAGCCTTGGCCCCATGCCCATTTTATTTTTGTTCCTTCCCTTATCATACTTTTTTAATCCGAAGAAACGACCTAACGCAATACTGGATCAGCTCCAATGAAAAGGATATTGATCAAAATGGACATCATCAGGAAAAAAAGCTGAAGACGCTGCCACCATACTTTCGGGCATTGTTGAAATGGTCCAAATGATCCAATTGGGTCTGTTTGGAATGCTCAATAATCAACATGCCGTCCTCCAACACCAGATGGTTGTCAAAAACGTGTGAGACCAATTTCTCAAAATCGGGTAAGGGCATGTCATAAAAGGGATCGGCGAAGATAACATTGTATGCAGTGCCGTGTTGGGCCAAAAATGAAAACACATCGCTTTTTCGGGTTTCAATACCCATATTCAGTTTTGTGGCTATTTGGTCTATGTAGTGGATGCAGCCACCATGGTCATCTACTGCCACAATGTCCTCCACCCCCCTTGAGGCAAATTCAAAACTGATGTTGCCCGTACCGGCAAACAGGTCCAGTACTTTTAGATCGGGAAAATAATAATGGTTGTTCAAAATATTGAATAAGGCCTCTTTGGCCATGTCCTTAGTGGGCCTTACCGGTAATGTTTTTGGGGCTATGAGGTGCCTGCCTTTATGAGTGCCAGCAATGATGCGCATTTATAGTGTATTTAATACAGTAAAGTCTATGGTCGTGGACTCATGGTCTCCAAACTTTAAATGGTCTGATGGGGAGGGAGCAAAAATGGAGATGTTCTTGATATAGGCGTGACAAAGAAGATACCTTGGGTCGTCCTCCTCCATATCTCCAAAAAACTTCACGCATACCGTGTCCGTGTTCAGCTCCAATTGCTCCATGACGAACAAGAGATAATAGGTGAAATCCTCCTTGGTGCTATAGTGGAAGCTGTTGTACAGCAAGAGTTGTTTTTGGCGCATGACCACAATGTCCAATAAATTCTTCCCTACATAGCCATAGCATACGGTCTCTTCCTGGTTGCCGTACTTGGTCAAAAGTGTTTCTATCAACACCGTGCCATTGTGCATGTAGACAAATTCCCCGAAGAGCTCATATATATAATTGTTGATGTTCATGAATGGTACATACACGTTGACCATTTCTTGGGTTTCAAGCTCATCATGGGCAATCACATCATCTTGTAATATTTTGATGTTCAGTTTTAGGTATTCCTCCAAATGATCGGATTGGAACAAGGCTTGGGGAACAATGGTAAAAAAGGCATTGCGGTGCACCACGACCACCTCGTCAAAAAGCTGATCGGCAATACCGTGAACATCAAAGAGCTTCTGAAGTTCGTGAAGAAGGGCGGGGGCATGTTGCTGCTGGGCAAAGTCCACCCGGTCTGAGTTTAGAATCTGGTGGGACACCGTATCCGCCACACAAAAAGAAAGTCCATTCAAGCTCACTTGAATGGACAATTTCTTAAAATTTTTATCGGCTATATCCGTAGCGTTATTGGTCTTTCTTTTTGTCATAGATCGGTGGCCAGTTACCGCTGGTACTTACTTCTTCAAGGGAACCTACTTTTATGAAACTACCGTTGACCTCCTCTACGCTCATTTGTGCGTTTTCCCTAGCGACCAAATCTTTCGGCTGATCGGTAAGTATTTTGCTCTTGGCCACCTTAGCTTCAAAAACGGGAGCTCTATAACCGCTTTTCTCAATGACATCCGCCTTAAGTTCAAAAGTCTCTCCGTCTGCCCCCGGAACATCCATAAGGCTTTTGTATCGGGTATCGTTCTTGAACAAAGAATCTTTTACGGAGACAAAGCCAAGCGTATCAATGATTTTAACTTCCTTCAACATATCAATTTGATACGTCTCGTCAAATTCCATGAAAGAGGAATCGCGTTGTTGGGTAATGATGTATTTGCCCGTATCCACAAATTTGATCAGATTGTTGAAATCTTTGGCGTATACCCCGTTTACGGTTTTGTAGGCTTCCTGTGCATTGCGGATATCCTTTAATTTGGACACCACTTTTTGGAAACGTTCTTCTTTAACTTTTTTGAACTCAATGGGTCCTGTAACGGAGTTGTAGATGAGATACCCTAAAAAGATACATGCAATCCAAAGTACAATTTGTATTATGGTCTTCATTTCTTAAGTGTTATTTAGATTTAGTGGTTCTCACAAATCTACAATTTTTTTTTAATGGTAAAAGTTTTTAGCCTAAAAATCATCTTTATCTTTGGGCTTACATGAAAGCCCCAACAGCGCAGAATTTCTTTAGTTTACTGGTATCCAAGTTTCCGCATGAGCCTACGTTGAAACAGGAAATGGTGATGCAAAAATTGGCCGAGTTCCTTTTGGGAAGTGAAAACAATGAGGTATTCCTCTTAAAAGGCTTTGCGGGTACGGGCAAGACCACCTTGATCGGCACTTTGGTCAACAGTTTATGGAAAGTGCGTACCAAGGCCGTCCTCATGGCACCCACGGGAAGGGCCGCCAAGGTCATGGGCAATTACAGTAAAGCACAGGCCTATACCATCCACAGAAAAATTTATTTCCCCAAAAAGGAACGAGGGGGCGGAGTGCAGTTTGTGCTGGCGCCCAATAAGCATAGGGATACTCTTTTTATTGTGGACGAGGCTTCCATGATCCCGGATACGGCAACGGATTCCAAATTATTTGAGAACGGCTCCCTATTGGATGACCTTATGCAGTATGTCTACAGCGGGCACAAATGCAAATTGATGCTCATTGGGGACACGGCACAATTACCCCCGGTACGTTTGGCATTGAGCCCCGCACTGGACGAGGATAAGCTAATGCTCCACTACAATAAGGAAGTGGTGCGCTTTGAATTGGACGAAGTGGTACGGCAGGCCCAGGATTCCGGTATCTTGGTCAATGCCACCTTGCTCAGGGAACAATTGCAAGGGGACTATTTTGATGGGTTCCAGTTTGATCTGGGCAGCTTCACGGATATAGTGCGTTTGGTGGACGGGCACGACATCCAGGAGGCCATAGACGGGTCCTATTCCCAAAATGGCAAGGAGGAAACGGCCATCATCGTACGTTCCAATAAAAGGGCCAACCTCTACAACCAGAATATCAGGGAGCGCATTCTCTTTCTGGAAAATGATCTGGCCGTGGGCGATTATATGATGGTGGTCAAGAACAATTACTTTTGGTTGAAGCCCAACTCAGAGGCAGGCTTCATTGCCAATGGTGATATCATAGAGATCTTGGAAATTTTCGCCTTCAAGAACCTTTACGGTTTTTCTTTTGCCGAAGTAAAGGTGAAGATGGTGGACTATCCCGGTATGCCGCCCTTTGAGACCGTATTGCTCTTGGATACCATAAAGGCGGAATCACCATCGCTTTCCTATGATGATGGCAACCGGCTGTACCAGGAGGTGAAAAAGGATTATGCCCATGAAAAATCAAAATACAAACAGTTCATGGGTGTCAAGAACAATAAATACTTCAACAGTCTGCAAGTGAAATTTTCCTATGCCATCACCTGCCATAAATCCCAGGGAGGGCAATGGAACACCGTTTTTGTTGAGCAGCCCTATCTGCCCAACGGTCCCGATCGGGACTATCTCAGATGGTTGTACACCGCAGTGACCCGGGCCAAGGACACCTTGTATTTAATAGGCTTCAAGGATGATTTTTTTGTTGAATAGGAATAAGCTAACTTAGGGGCATATCGCTACAGTGACCCTCAAAAGGGGTGCTCTGGCAAGATTTTTGACCCTTTGGTAAGGGTATTGAATTAGAAAGGAAAGGATGACTTCAGAAACCATCATCAGTATTTTTTTGGGCATAGGGCTGGCTGCCTCGGTTGGCTTTAGGGTCTTTTTGCCTTTATTCGCCCTGAGTTTGGCTTCCTATTTCAATGTATGGGAGCTCAACGAACAGTGGCTTTGGATCGGGAGCTTGGCAGCGGTCATAACTTTGGGCGTTGCTACCATAGTTGAGATTTTCGCCTATTTTATTCCTTGGTTGGATAATCTGTTGGACGGTATAGCGGTGCCCATGGCGGCCATTGCGGGCACTGCCGTCATGGTTTCCACGGTGGCCAATCTAGACCCTGTCATAACATGGTCGTTGGCCATCATTGCCGGGGGAGGTACGGCCACCGCCATTAAGAGCGCTGGGGCCACGGGCCGTTTGGCATCTACGGCCACCACGGGAGGCTTGGCCAACCCGGTCGTGGCCACGGTAGAAACGGGCACGGCCGTTGTAGTTTCCGTGGCCTCTATTTTTGCACCTATTTTAGCGGCTGTTTTGGTCATTATCATCTTGACCATTATATTTAAGATATACAGAAGTGTAAGGCCCAAACCAAAAACCTGATTCACGTGAAGATCATTGCCATGATACCGGCGCGGTATGCCGCCAGCCGTTTTCCAGCCAAACTGATGCAGGACCTTTCTGGGAAGCCTGTCATTGTGCGTACCTATGAGGCCGCCGAAAAAACGGGGCTTTTTGATGCCGTATATGTAGTTACGGACAGCAACGTGATCTACAATGCCGTTACCGAAGCAGGGGGAAAGGCCATGATGAGCGCCCAAGAACATGAATGTGGGAGTGATCGCATAGCGGAAGCGGTCATGGATATGGAGGTGGACATCATTGTAAATGTGCAGGGTGACGAGCCCTTTACGGACCGGGAAAGCCTTTCCGGTGTCATTGCCGCTTTCAAGGAGGATAAGGACAAGGAAATCGACCTGGCATCGCTTATGGTGGAGATTTCAGATGAGGATGAGATCAACGACCCCAACACGGTAAAAGTGATTGTGGACAACCAGAATTTCGCCCTGTATTTTTCAAGGTCGCCCATTCCCTATCCCAGGGCAACGACCAGTGACACAAGATACTTTAAGCACAAAGGCATCTATGCTTTCCGGAAACGTGCTTTGATGGATTTTCAAAGGTTGCCCATGCTCCCCTTAGAGGCCACAGAAAAAATAGAGGCCATCCGTTATTTGGAATATGGCAAGAAGATAAAAATGGTGGAAACCACGGTTCAGGGAATTGAAATTGACACCCCAGAGGATTTAAAAAGAGCGCAGGCCGCATGGAAATGAATTTTGAAGATATCACGGTAGTAGGTTTTGATGCGGATGATACCCTTTGGGTCAATGAGACCTATTTCAGGGAGACCGAGGAAAAGTTCGCCGATCTGTTGGAAGGCTTTGAAACCAAGAATAAGATCGATCAGGAACTCTTTAGAACGGAGATCAAGAACTTGGACCTCTATGGCTATGGCATAAAGGGGTTCATGCTCTCCATGATAGAATCAGCACTGGAATTATCAAATAATGGTATTTCACAGGCAACGCTTGGAAGGATATTGAATCTGGGTAAGGAGATGATATCCCATCCCGTTGAATTGTTGGAAGGGGTAGAGGAAGTCCTTGAAAAGCTGCAGGGCAAATATAGATTGATCGTGCTCACCAAGGGCGATCTGTTGGATCAGGAACGAAAACTGGAGCGGTCCGGACTAACGGATTATTTCCACCATGTGGAGGTATTGAGCGACAAAAAAGAAAAAAACTATCAAAATCTATTAGATCATTTGAACATAGATGTGAAAAACTTTATTATGATCGGCAATTCATTGAAATCAGACGTGCTACCTTTGGTCAATATTGGTGCACGGGCCATTCATGTGCCCTTCCATACCACTTGGAAGCACGAAATGGTGGAGGGGCCGGTGGAACACAAAGGGTATATGACGGTAAGTGCCTTACCGGAGATATTGAAATACCTGAAATGAAATGGAAATTAAAAAGAATACCCTATTGAAGAATATACCTACCAGAGCTTCGGAAAAGTTCAGAAACTTCCCAATGGTACCCCGTGTGGTCTTTGGGAATGGTTGTTTCAATGCCTTGGGAGATGTGCTGATGCCCATGCGCAGAAGTTCAGAGGCTCCCATGATTTTTTTGATGGATGATGTATTTGAGGGTGGTGAACTGCCCACTAGGGTTCCCAAAATATGTAGAGATCAGATCATCTTTGTTTCTGCGGACGAGGAGCCCAAAACCGAACAGGTCAATGCCCTAGTAGGCCAAATAAGGGCCCAATATGATGAAATGCCCTCTGGCATTGTCGGTATTGGTGGGGGCACATTGTTGGACCTGGCCAAGGCTGTGGCCATCTTGTTGACCAACAAAGGGGATGCCGCAGATTACCAAGGTTGGGACCTGGTACAGAAAAAATCGGTCTACCATGTAGGAATACCCACGATAAGCGGAACTGGAGCGGAGGTTTCAAGGACCACGGTGCTTATGGGTCCGGACAAGAAACTGGGCATTAACTCTGACTACACCACCTTTGATCAAGTACTTTTGGACCCAGACTTGACCATGGGCGTACCCAAAGACCAATGGTTCTATACGGGCATGGATTGTTACATACATTGTATAGAATCACTCACCGGAACATACCTGAATGCCTTTAGTCAAAGCTATGGTGAAAAAGCCTTAGACCTTTGTAAAGAAGTGTTTATGGGGAATTTGACGAGCAAAGCCGCACGGGAGAAGCTCATGATGGC
>CAKZLG010000333.1 GCA_937125035.1 uncultured Maribacter sp.
TATCCGTTTCCATCTCGGACACCCTATCCAAAAAAGAGGTATCTCTAGGGGAGCAGCTACCGGGCCCGGAGGGCATTGCGCTTTTTAAAAGGGTGGATTCCACGACCTATGATTTAATGGACCACCCTTTGGCGGCACGGTATGATAGCCTTTGGATGAAAGAGCTCATAGCCAATGCCCCGCTGTTCGATGAAATGTATGAGGAGGTCTTGCACATGGACCCAGACTCGGTCTATGTCTATGACCTGCCCTCTGACACGTTGAAGATGCGTTTGGCGGCCCTTAACCAGAAGACCCCCTTCAATGTGGCCTATAACACTTCTTTGGAGAATGTCATCAAATCCTTCCTTACGCGAAAGCGAGACCTAATGCAGCGCATGTTGACCGCAAGCCAATTTTATTTTCCCCTTTTTGAGCAGGAAATGGACCGCCATGACATTCCGCTGGAAATGAAATATCTGGCCATTGTGGAATCTGCCTTGAACCCTTTAGCGAGAAGCAGGGTAGGTGCCACGGGCTTGTGGCAGTTCATGTACGGCACAGGGCGGGAGATGAAGTTGGAGATCAACAGTTATGTGGATGAGCGGAGCGATCCCATTAAATCCACTAGGGCCGCCTGTCTGTATTTGAATAGGCTTTATGACATCTATGAGGATTGGGATCTGGCCTTGGCCGCATACAACTCCGGCCCCGGCAATGTGAACAAGGCGATAAGAAGGTCTGGTGGTTACCGGAACTACTGGAACATTCGGCATAACCTGCCCCGGGAAACGGCGGGCTATGTGCCCGCATTCCTAGCGGCCATGTATATTTTTGAATATGCGGAGGAGCATGGGCTCAGAACTAGGAAGGTGGACAGGCCTTATTTTGAAACCGATACCATACATGTGAAGAACATCATCACTTTTGATCAAATCACCAAGTTAGTGGGCATTGACAAAGAGGAACTTAAAATGCTCAATCCTTCCTATAAGTTGGATGTTATTCCCCATGTTAAGGGCAGTGCCCATGCGTTGAGGTTACCGGTGGACCTGATGGGGAAGTTCGTTGCCAATGAGACCGCTATTTATGCCCTAGTGGAAAAAGAACTGAAAAGCGTGGAAAGCCCGCTGCACCAAATAGCGAAAGAGGCCGAAGATGCCAAAATAACCTATAGGGTACGAAGCGGTGATTTCTTGGGCAAGATAGCGGAGCGCTATGGGGTTGGAGTGAGCCAGATCAAAAGATGGAATGGATTGCGCAGCAATAATTTGAGGATAGGGCAACGGTTGACCATCTTTCCCAGAAGAGTACCTACGACCCCCTCTGTAAAGCCCAAGAATACCCCAAACACGGGCGTTGCGGCTACGAACAGCAAGGTACATGAAGTGCGGAGCGGAGACTCCCTTTGGACCATTTCAAGAAAATATCCTGGGGTAAGTATTGAAAATTTACGAAAATGGAACGGTATTAGCGGTAATAATTTAAAACCGGGCACAAAATTGAAATTGTGCGATTGTTCATCGTAAATCTAAAACCAAAAATGAAAACATTGAGAACACTGACCCTTTTGGCACTGATCATGGCCATGGGCTGCAAGGAAGGGCAAAAAAAGGATTATCTTCCAGAATCTGTTGGGGCCGTGAACACCCTTACTGTGGTCATAAACAACGAGCTATGGAAATCTGAAGTAGGGGATAGGATTAGGGAGCACTTTGCGGCCCCGATCCTTGGGGTCACTTTTGATGAGGCCCTCTTCAGCATCACCCAAATACCACCACAAATTTTTTCCGGTGCCGTGCGCAACTCCAGATCGGTGCTATATGTCATGAAAGACACGGTGAACGTGGCACACATGAAATCCAACATGTATTCCAAACCTCAGAAGGTAGGCGTGATCAAGGGCGGCACCCAAGCAGAGCTTATTGCCAATTTGGACGAAATGGCCCCTGAATTCATAGAAACCTATAAGGAGAATGAGTTGGAACAGGCCCAAAAGCGCTTTTTGAAGTCCCTGAACAGGGAAACGGCATTGCAGGAGACCTTTGGCATAACCATGGACATACCTTCTGTGTACAAGGTAGGGCGTCAAGAGGATGGTTTTGTTTGGTTGGATCGCCAAATACAAAAGGGAACCATGAACATTATAGCCTATACCGTTCCAGGGAATACGTTTCAGAGCGATTCCACTTTTGTCCGGGACATTATTGCTATGCGAGACAGTATTGGGCAGCTGTATATACCAGGAGAGCCCATAGCGGGCAAGGACAACCATATGATCACGGAAAAGGCATTTTCGCCATATGTCTTCCCTGCTGAAGTTTCTGGCCGAAAAGCGGCTGAGGTTCGGGGCATTTGGGAAATGTCCGCATATCCCATGGCAGGTCCGTTTTTGACCTACATCATCAATGACAAGCCGAACAACAGAAAAGTGGTCATAGAAGGGTTCACCTTTGCGCCGGCCACGGAGAAGAGGGATTATATGTTTGAGCTGGAAGCCATTTTAAAGACGGTTCGCTTCACGGGCAACGAATAATTTTTGAAATCATAACCTAATTGGTGGGCCTCCATAAAGCAAGTTGTTCTTTATGGCCCACTTTTTTTGGCTCAAAAATTAAAAATTGGAAAGTGAATAGCCTGTGGACAACCGGAAAACAAAGGCGTACACCGTTACCAACCAAAGGAACAGGCATACCCAAGAGAACACCTTGAAGTAGCGCTCCAATATGATATACCTCCAGTTTCTAAAGGCTTCCAAATAAATTTCCTTCACGAGTAGTAATCTATCCATTTACAGTTCATTTAGCTGTTCTTACCATAAAGTTCTGCCATGAGGGCGAAAGCATTAAAAAAATTGGTTGAAAAGCGGAAATACCCTATGTGTTGGTACACCTATTGTGAAAATTCCGTGAACTACATTTTTCATCGATGAACAAAGGCATAAAAAAAGCACCAAATCATTTTGGTGCTTTTGTAATCTTGGTTGGTATTTGGTTTCTTTCATGCAAAGGCAAAGCCCGTGGCCAGCCTGTATAAAAAGGCATACAGTACAATGGCAAAACTGGCAAAACAAAACCAGGAAAAAAGTTTAAAGTAAGATTTAACGAAAGCATGGCCTATGTTGCGAAATGCTTCTAGATAAATTTCTCTGATCAATAGGGCGTTTTTCATAATA
>CAKZLG010000334.1 GCA_937125035.1 uncultured Maribacter sp.
TTATTTTAGAGCGGTAGTTTTTTAAAACACCCACTTCCTGAAGTGTGGCGAATGACTGCCGGCTGTATTCCAAAAAATCAGAATGGACCATGGCGCCCAAATTGATCTGGGCAGTGTCATCCACCATGAAAAATTCTTTGGCCGAGGTGTTCATTTCAAGCACGTTGAATTTCAGGTCCATGACCACATAAGGGTCTATGATGTTCAAAAAAGCGGTATCCATCTTAATGGAATGCTCAGGTGTCAAGTGCTCCAACCTATTATTGACCTCTTTCAGGTGCTGGTTGAGGTCATACAGCTCCTTGGATTTTTCCTCTAAGATACGTTCTGCTTGCTTTCTTGCCTGCTTCTGTCTGTCCAGGGCCTTTTTAAGAAGTAGTACTTCTTTGTTAACCATATTGAACTATGTCAAATTTCACCTCGGTACCATCCTCCTTTAAAAGCTCATAAGAGACCTTGGCCTTTTTGCCAAAATTCTCAAAGGTCTTTTCAATAAGGCCATGGGCCATGCGATAGAGACCACGGGAGGATTGATAGACCATGGTGAGGGACTGATCTGTATTTTCCAAAATCTTAAAAGTGGGAAGTTCGGCATCTGGATATAATTTCAGCACATGCACGTGAATGTGGTCCTCTATGGCGTGGAGCAGCCCCAAAGGTGATTTATAGCTCTTAATCACCTCTGGATGGGTCTTCACCAAGCCCTCAAAAAGATATTGCCCAAAAGCGTAGATGAGATCGTTGGCCGGTACGCCCACTTCTTCGGTCAGGCCTTGTATTAGGCCCACCATCTCATTAAAATCATAGGTGCCCACGGCAGTATATACCCCTTGCGATGGCAGTTCACATTTCTCAATGATGTTGTCTACCGTTTCCAGACCATATACGGTTTCCACCATTTCCAGAAACTCCGTAAAAACTATTCCCTTCATCTAACCCGTTTTATTTGGTGATAAAAGTAGAGAATGTATGTGAAATCCTACAAATTATGTTGTGAAACGCGGTTTTTTGTTAGGCTTTGAACAGTTCGTTGATGTTCCAGTAGTCTAAAACCTTGTTCAGCTTGGATTCATACTCCTCATACTTCAAAGGTTTGATGATATAGCCAGCTATGCCCAACTCGTAGCATTTGAGAAGATCGGCGCGATTTTCTGATGTGGTCAGAATAACGCTGGGAAGGAATTTCAACCGATCATTCGCCTTTAGAATTCCAAGGAATTCTATACCGTTCATTCTGGGCATGTTCAAGTCCAACAGAATCAGGTCTGGCAAATCCCCGGCAGCCTCTAAATGGGCCAAGGCCTCCTCACCGTTCTTGCAACTGATGATATGGTGCTTCACTGCCATTTTGGCAATGGTCCGCTCCAATTTCATGATCTCTATATTATCATCCTCAATTAGCAATATGTCCATAGCAAACGTGTTTAAAAAATCAAAATTGACCTATTCTGTTTTCCAATGACGACCATGATCGGTGAATGACCAAAAAGTGTAGACGAATGGCAGGAATATAAAGATAAGATATTTCCTACTTATTTGAATTTTCGGTCTGGGCGAAACATATCCAAGGGCATGGAGGTCTGCTTGCCGCTAATGAGTTCCTCGATCAACTTACCGGTGGCCGGCCCCAAGCTCCAGCCCATCATGGCATGCCCCGTTGCGAACAACACGTTGTCATAGGCACCACACCTACCCACATAGGGCAACCCATCTGGAGAAACGGGTCTAAGGCCTGTTTGGGCCGCGGCTATTTCCTCTGGGCCAATATGTAACTGCGGATAATATTTTTTTGCTCCCTGTACCAAGGCCAAAGCTCTTTCCCTTCTTACGATATCATTGTTGCCAGAAAATTCCATGGTACCCGCAAACCGGGTGAAACCCTTCATGGGCGTCACCGCCATATTGGACTCCATGAGAATGGCCGGCATGTGGATTCCCGTGGACCTTTTAACATCTATACGGTAGCCCTTACCGCCCTGTAAGGACAAGGGTACGCCGATCTGTCTTGCCAAGGTGGCGCTCCATGTTCCTGCGGCAAGAACCACTTCATCTGGCTGGTACGTGTTCTTATTGCTTATGACTTGGCTAATACGCTGATTTTTGGTCCTCAGTTCCAATACGGTTTCCCGCGTATGCAGCGCCACACCCTTGCTTTTCAAAAAATGGACCATTTTAGGCATAAATTCCGTTGGGGTCATGTGCCCATCGCATTCATAATGAATGGCCCCTAGGGCATTGACTTCCACTTCCGGTTCCATTTGCTTTAATTGTGCCTGGTTCAAATAGTCCACTTCCAAGCCCAATTGACTGGCTTTTGCGGCCACTTCCTTTTCATGTTCCAAGGAGGCCTGTGTTTGGTACAACATTAAAAGCCCTTTTCGATCCAAATGAAATGGTCCCAGATCATTGGATCGGTGTATTTCCTCATAGAGGGTTCTGCTCAGTAGATTGATTTCCTTTATGGCCGGAATGGCCTTTTTTACGTTGCCCGGGGTGCAGGAACGGTAAAAATACCAGGCCCATTTGAAAAATTCCATATCCCACCTCGGCTTCATATAAAACGGACTGGCCGAATTGAACATCATTTTCAACCCTTTGGACACCATCCCCGGAGCGGCCAAGGGCATTATGTGGCTGGGCGTAAGATACCCGGCGTTCACAAAGGAGGCTCCTTTGTTGATTTCCCCTTTGTCCAATACCGTTACCGCGTGTCCTGCCTTGGTAAGGTAGTATGCTGTGGACAGGCCCACGATGCCTCCTCCTATGATTAAAACCTGCTTTTCCATATCAAATGACTTCAAAACCATGGGCATAGGGATCGTCATCGTCTATACGTATGGTATTATGTCCATAAATCTTGGCCCAGCCCTTTATACTGGGCACAATGGCACTGTGGGGACCCAAGGTGGTCTCCTCCTCAATACGTCCTACAAAGGTAGAGCCAATAAAACTCTCATGTACAAAATCCGTATGAGATGCCAACCGTCCTTTGGCATACCATTGCGCCATTCGTGCGGAAGTTCCCGTGCCACAAGGTGATCGGTCAATGGCCTTTTCCCCATAAAATACGGCATTTCTGGCCGTGGCCTTAGGGGACATGGTATCTCCCGTCCACAACATGTGGGACACATCCCTTATGGTGGCATCCTCTGGATGGATGAACAAATCAGGATACTTTTCATTGATCTTGGGCCGTAATTCCTGACTCCAACGGATAAGGTCGCTTGCCGTGCACGTGTGAATGCCCGCAAAATGGGGTTGTGGGTCTACAATGGCGTAGAAGTTGCCCCCATAGGCCACATCAAACCGTAAAGTGCCCAAATAACCCGATTCCACAGTTAGGTCTTGGGCCGCCAAGTACGATTTAACATTGCGCAACTGCACCCAGGCCACCTTCTCCCCTTCCATATGATAGTTGATGAGCACCAAACCCGCGGGAGTCTCCAAACGGACTTCCCCTGGCCGTTTAGGCCGTATAAGCCCTTCTTCCAACCCAATGGTGACCGCCCCAATGGTACCATGACCACACATGGGCAGGCAACCACTGGTCTCTATAAAGAGAATGCCCAGGTCATTGGCCGGGTCACTGGGCGGATAAAAAAAGCTTCCGCTCATCATATCATGGCCCCGAGGCTCAAACATAAGTCCCTTTCTGATCCAATCGTATTCCCTGAGAAAATGTTGTCGTTTCTCGCTCATGGTGCGCCCCTGCAATGGGGGCCTCCCCTCTTTTATCACCCGTATGGGGTTGCCGCATGTATGGCCATCGATACAGACAAATGTACTTACGCCCATGGCTACTTCATTTTACTGTTGATAAAAGCCCTTACACGGCGTTCCAGGATGGGCAGGGTGACCGTGCCCTGTTCCAATACCACCTCATGGAAATCCCGGATATTGAACAAGGTGCCCAGTTCTTTTTCCGCCAAAGCCCTTAATTCCCTGATTTTAAGTTCCCCCATTTTATACGAAATGGCCTGCCCGGGCCAGGCAATGTATCGGTCTGTTTCCGTATTGATCTCATGTTCTGAAAGGGCCGTATTCTCCATCATGTAGGCCACTACCGCGTCTCGGCTCCAACCTTTGGCGTGGATGCCCGTATCCACCACCAATCTACAGGCGCGCCACATCTCATAGGTCAACTTACCAAATTCCTCATATGGGGTACGGTAAAGGCCCATGTCATTCCCCAAGAACTCTGTATACAGGGCCCAACCCTCCCCGTAGGCGGAGAGGTACATATTTCTTCTGAACTGCGGTATACTATCTCCCAGTTCCTTATTGAGACTGCCCTGCAAATGATGCCCGGGAACGGCTTCATGAGCCGTCAAGGCTGGTAGGGTGTATAAGGGCCTACTATCCAATTTATAAGTGTTCACCAAATAAAACCCAGGCTGTGTTTCGGAAGACGGACCAGAGTATCTACCCCCCGTATATTTTGGGGCAATGGCGTCGGGTACTTTGATGACCCCATAGGGTCTTCTGGGCAAGGTTTTGAAAAATCGGGGCAATTGCGCATCAATGCGTTTGGCAATATCCCGGGCATGCATAAGGAGCTCATCGCCTGTAGCAACATAAAATTGGGCATCCGTACGCAAGAAATCCAAAAACCCGGAAAAACTGCCCTCAAAACCGGTTTCCTCAATGATGGCCTCCATTTCGGCCCGTATCCGGGCCACTTCCCGTAGGCCTATGTTGTGGATATCCTCTGCCGTGTATTCGGTAGTTGTGGTATAGTAATCAATCCTGTTCTTATAGAACTCCCTCCCGTTAGGGGTTTCCGAGACCCCAATGGCCGTGCGCGTAGTGGGAATGTATTCCGTTTCAAAAAAATCCTTGATTTTTTGAAACGCGGGTACCACCTGCTGCATGATGGCCTTTTGCGCTTCTTGGAGAACGGCATCTCGCTGTGATTTGGACATGCTGGCTGCCGGCAATGTTTGGAAAGGGACATAAAAGGGACTCGCTTTAGCGTCACTTACAATATGCGTATCATACGTTGACCCGTAGCCCTCAAAGATGACCTTGGGTTGGGAAATTCCCAGTTCCAATCCCTTTTTGATCAGGACCAAATGCTCGTCCACAAACTGGGGTATGGCCCGCAATAGCTGAAGGTAGTGCTGGGCATCGGCAGGAGTGAGTATGGGCTTTATGCGATAGTTGAGGTTGAGGTGAAAACCCTGGTCCGCTTGTATGGGGTTCAAGTACATCTTATATCGGTATTCATCCACTTGGTTCTGCAGCCTGAATCGTAAAAGCTCCCATGAGATCAATTCCGTCTCGGACATGCGAGCGGTATCCAATTCCTGCAAGCGCTTCAATTGCACCTGGGCAAAATCGGCCTCCTTCTTTTCCAGAGTCTCCAGATGGCTTCCCAAGGGATGGGCAGATCGATCATATGGGGCATATGCCTCTACTGCCGAAATGATGGATGTTAAAGTCGTGGATGTCCCTTGGGCCCTGGTGTGGCCAAGGCCAAATAAGCATCCTGCGCATAGGACCAATAGTAGCTTGCCCGTTTTCTGTTTCGCCATATCCTCAACGCGTATGATTTCCTTCTACCAAACGCGAGATTCCCAAAGGATTTTCCTCCTTTAGGGCATCGGGCAGCAGTGTATTGGGCCAATTTTGAAAAGAAACGGGTCGCACCCATCTTTTTATGGCCGAAGTGCCCACGGAGGTAAAACGCGGATCTGTTGAGGCAGGATAGGGGCCCCCGTGCACCATGGCGGTATTCACTTCCACGCCCGTGGGTACCCCGTTGAACAGGATACGGCCTACCCTACTTTGAAGGGCATCCACAATATGGGTGTACTTCACCAGTTCGGTTTCACTGCCCAGAACGGTTCCCGTCAATTGTCCTTCCAACTGGTTCAGTATTTCACCCATTTGGGTTGCATCCTCACAACGCACCACCACGGAGAATGGGCCAAATACTTCTTTGTGGAGTTTGGGGTTTTTCATGAAATTGGCACCATTTACGGTGATTACTGCCGGTTGTGGCGTATTGGCAGCCGTTTCCTTTTCGTAGTCAGCGGCCAAGGTAACCCCTCCTTGTGCCGCGAGATCACTTTTTCCAGCGGCATAAGCGTCGTAAATATTGGGGTGCAGCATGCAACTGGGTTCCAATTTCACTATTTCTTTGGAAAGCTGGGCTATAAAAGCATCCAAGGTAGTGCTCTTAAGTGCCAACAGCAGCCCAGGATTGGTACAGAACTGTCCCGCTGCCAAAGTGATGGAGGCGGCATATTGGGTGGCCCAGCCATCCAGGTCCGTCTGAAGCGCAGAGGGCAATAGGACCACGGGGTTGATACTGCCCATCTCTGCAAATACGGGAATGGGCTCTTGCCGTTCAGCCGCCAATTTGTATAGGGCCGTTCCACCGGCCCTACTTCCCGTGAAACCAACCGCCTTTATTTTTGGATGTTTCACCAATTGTTGGCCAATTTCATGGCCCGCACTATGGAGGTGGGAGAATATCCCATTGGGCATTCCACTGCTTTTGGCGGCCTTGATGATGGCCGAGGCCACCAGCTCTCCAGTGCCGGGGTGCATTGGGTGGCTCTTTACCACCACGGGGCAACCAGCGGCGAGCGCACTGGCCGTATCTCCGCCCGCCGTAGAGAAGGCCAAGGGAAAATTGCTGGCCCCGAAGATGGCCACAGGGCCAAGCGGAAAGAGCATTTTCCGTAAGTCGGGCTTGGGTTGGGGCTGTCTTTGTGGATCGGCATGCTCAATTACGGCCTCCACCCACGAACCCTCTTCCAGCAGCTGGGCAAAAAGCTGCAGCTGACCCATGGTCCTTCCCCGCTCTCCCTTGGCCCTGCCTTCCGGCAGACCGGACTCTGTACAATAAGTGGTGATCAAGGCATCACCCAAATGGTCTATTTCTGTTGCAATGGCCCTTAAAAATTGGGCGCGTTGCCTCCCAGAGCAATTTTTATAGCTCCCAAAGGCCTGGTGGGCCAAGGCAACGGCCTCTTCCACCTCTTCTGTCGTAGCCTCATGAAATACCCATGGGGTGGCCGTATTTTTCTTGGGATCAAAGGAACTAAAGGTCTTTGTTCCCTCTTTTGAACTTTTATTTCCTATTTGGTTGGTTCCTGTGATCATCATCTATCTTTTTCGTTTCACTCAAAAATAAGGAATGGGACGTTACCTGTGGGCAATTCAGCCAAATTTAATAGCAGGCCCAAAAGGGCCAAGGAATTATCCGATACTTTGGCTTTAATGTTTTGGTCATTTGTAGTTGGGCAACGTAGGCCGTTTGGCCATGCCCTCTGCAATGATTTGGGCCACCCGTTCCCGTTCCTGGCCCATAAGGGGCAACCGCGGTGCCCTTACGTTTTCCGTACCAATACCGGTGGCCACTTCGGCCATTTTAATGTTCTGTACCAGTTGGGGACTTATATCCAGCTCCAAGAGGGGCAGGAACCATCGGTAAATCTCCAGTGCTTCCTCAATTCTGCCCGCTTTGGCCAATTCGTACACCGCACAGGTCTCTGCCGGAAAGGCACAAACAAGACCTGCCACCCAACCATCCGCACCCATTAAAATGCTCTCAAGCCCCAATGTATCCACTCCGGTGAGCACCTTTAAACGGTCGCCAAACCTGGATTTGATACGGGTAATGTTCGAAATATCCCGGGTGGATTCCTTTATGGCCTGTATATTATCGCACACCAAAAGTTCCTCAAACATGTTCAGGGTCACCATAATGCCGTAGTCAATGGGATTGTTATAGATCATTATGGGCAGCGCAGTGGTACGTGCCGTTTCCCTAAAATATGTAACGGTCTCATGGTCATTGGCCTTATACCGCATAGGGGGCAGCATCATGAGGCCTTTTGCCCCACATTTGGCGGCCATTTCCGCTGCTGCTATGGCTCCCTTTGTAGTCTGTTCCGCAATGTTAATGATTACGGGCACCTGCCCGTTCACCAAGGCCACGGTCTCCTTGATGAGCACCTCTTTTTCGGCTTGGGTCAACGTACTGGCTTCCCCCAACGTTCCCCCTAAAATGATTCCGCTGACGCCAGCGTCCAATTGGGCCTTGATGTTCACGGCGAACAATTCCATGTCCAGCGTATCCTGTGCTGTAAATTTGGTCGTAACCGCGGGCATGACCCCTTTCCATTGTATCATGGTTCTCCTTTTTTTCAAAAATAAACAGAATGGACAGGTAGAAGTGCCTAAATTTATCCAAGTACTCCTACTATTTTACCCCAAATGCAAACAAGCAGCAATTTTTACGTTAATTTACACATACCCATTGTCCCAATACATCAAGGAAACAACAGGTTAAAATAGGCTAGAAATAATGAAGGTTCATCCATTCAACATACCCAAACCGCTGCATGTAAGGCTCATTGTACAAGAGGATATTGGGACGGAATTGTATGCCCGGTACCATCAACACCAAGAAATACAGATCAGTTTGATCGTTAAGGGCGAGGGTAAGCTTATAGTTTCAGGCAGCGTGCACCCCTTTGCTCCAACGTCCATTTTTGTCATTGGTTCTAAGGTGCCGCACGTATTTCAATATGGAGGTAAGGACAAGCCTTGTCATGTCATTTCCCTATTTTTCAGCAAGGATACCTTTGGTGATGCCTTTTTTGAAATGCCCGATCTGGATGTGCTTCACGCCTTTTTTGACCATTGCACCATTGGCTTTGCGCCCATTTCAAAAAATACGGAGCTGCTGGCGGAGATGCGCTCCATGCCCCAAAAGGCCCATTTTGATCGGTTTGTTACGTTCCTTTCCATTCTGCGTAGGCTGGCCCATCTGCCCAAACGGGAATTAAGTGGCTTTCTGCACAAGAGAAAATTAACTCCCAATGAAGGCAATAGACTGCAGGATGTAATGGCGCACGTCATGGATAATTTTCAGGAGGAGATTGCCCTTAGGACCGTGGCGGACTTGGCCTGTATGACACAGAATTCCTTTTGCCGGTTTTTTAAACAACGTACCAACAAGACCTTTTTTCAATTCCTCTTGGAGCTGCGGGTTGCCCATGCGTGCCAATTATTGAGGAAGCAACCCGATAGGGCCGTTTTTGAGATCGCGGAGGCGTCTGGCTTTAGATCGCTCTCCAATTTCAACCGCAAGTTCAAGAGCCTAAAAGGGGTTGCGCCCACGGCGTTCAGAAAGGCCCATATTTAAATTCCCGTGCCACGCCATCGGTTAGAAAAAATACGTGGCTTTTTCCAAATTTTAATGAAAATGACTTTTATTATGCACCCTGGCGCTTTATATTTGCCTGCATTTTATAAAATGCCCACGTGGTGAAATTGGTAGACACGCTACCTTGAGGGGGTAGTGTTCGCAAGGACGTGCTAGTTCGAATCTAGTCGTGGGCAC
>CAKZLG010000335.1 GCA_937125035.1 uncultured Maribacter sp.
GAAATCTGTTGCATGTTTTTTTGCTTTAATAACTGTCTAGTAAAATAATCTTATACTACTTAAATATTCTCTCGCCATCGTAGCGTGCGTTTTCTGAACGTCTTCCAAGTCGGGTTATATTCTTTTTCTCGTTACCTCTTCCATTGCGCATACCGGTCTCGGCTCTTATGTTTGACTAGTATTCCTTATTATTTATAAATATAGTGGATTCCCAATTACTAATAAGAGCTAAAAATAGAAGGGACAGAGAGGCCTCGGTTAGATAGATTGAATGATATCGTTTCATAGAAATCCTACCCATCTATAATTTTCTTGAAATCCGTAGCGTACCTATATCCTTTTTCACAAAGGTCGAATCAAATGCGAGCAAGGATGATAAAGAGAGTTATGGCTTAACAGATTTTCTAAAAAGTAGTTTGTGTTACAAGAACAAAAAAGTACTTACATAAAAAATGTAAGTGCTTGATTATTTCGGTGATCACGAGAGGATGGTATATTCTTATTGCACTCCGTGCTGAAAATAGTCCAAACAAAAAAACGCTCAAGCAAGCTCGGCGTTTTTTTGTTTGGACTATTTATTCGTGACCTCGACAGGATTACCTTCGGTTTTCCTTGATGCTCAATGTTGCAAATAAGAAACCACAGCCCGCGAAAAGCGGGCTTGGTTTTGTATTTCAATCTGTTCACAATAGCTTTGGCATTTGCCACTTCTTGAAACACAAAACCACGCTCTGAAAAAGAGCGCGGTTTCTTGAGTGTCGTGACCTCGACAGGATTCAAACCTGTAACCTTCTGAGCCGTAATCAGATGCGCTATTCAGTTGCGCCACGAGGCCGTAAGTTCCTTGTTAATGGGGTGCAAATATATTTCTTTTTAAATTTATCACAAAATTAACCCATACCTATTCCATGGATTTGTACAACTACATTACCAATGTGCCCAATTTTCCAAAAGAGGGGATTCTCTTCAAGGATATCACCCCTTTGTGGCAAGATGCCCATGCGTTACAACATACCCTAAAGGCCCTGCTGCACATGGTGGAAAATCAGCAAATAGATAAGGTAGTGGGTATGGAGAGTAGGGGTTTCATCTTGGGTGCGGCCATGGCCCTTGAACTTCACGCGGGATTCGTACCCATTAGGAAACCTGGTAAACTCCCCAGAAAGGTACACCAGCAGGGGTATGCCCTGGAATATGGCACGGATGTCCTTGAGATTCATGAAGACGCCATTGGCCCGGGGGATCGGGTCTTGGTCCATGATGATGTGTTGGCCACAGGCGGTACGGCAAATGCGGTACGGCAAATGGTGGAAGCCTTGGGAGGTGAAATAGTGCAATTCAATTTTTTAATGGAATTGCAGGACCTTGGGGGTAGAAAAAAACTGCGCCATCATACGGTAAGGGCACTACTTACTTACTGATCCAACGCCCGTGTGGTCACAAAATAGCGCCATCCAATAATGGCCAACTGTAATTTAGAGGCCTTGGCCAAGTCCAACCCCCTTTTCGTGTAGGACGGCAGTAGCATTTTGTTCAATTTCGCCAAAAGGGAATAGAGGGTGCTTTTCACGGTCTCGCTTTCCTTCAAAAATACAAAAAAATGTACGTTCAAATGCCAGTATTCATGCTTACCCGGGCAGAGGCCTTATAGGGCCAAAAGCACTACAGAAAGGAAAATAAGGATAAGAAGCTTCAATATGGTGATCATGATTATAAAAGGTTTAGGTTTTTTTTAGGGTACAAGGCCCTATTGTTTTTTTCAATATAAAGTCTTTTTTGGTTGCCGACCAAAACGTGATGATACAAAGAATGCTATTGCGTACAACACGATAAGGTAATGAACGGGATTCATTATAAACTGCAACTGGGTGTCTAATGAAATGTTGGTAATTGAAACAAATAACCGCTATATACAGCTTTATTGATAGTTTTGAAAGCCTTTTTTGTGGCAAAAAGCATAAAGGTAGCACGCTTTCATTATTAAAAACCCCGTTTGGGCGCTTTTCATTGTATTCACATCGGCAATGTCCTCCATGAAGAGGGGTGGTTGACTATGGTCCATGGCATATAGGTTCACTACTACATAGCGCTATCACAAGGTTAGGTGACCTTAAATTGAACGGCTTCGGTTATATTTGTTGAAAACCGTTTGATATGCAAAATGCGTTGTTTGTGGTGGCCGGTCTAATTCTTTTGATCGCAGGTGGAAATTGGCTCTTAAAGGCGGCCATAGACCTTTCCCTCAAATTGAACATTCCCAAAATCGTAATTGGAATGACCGTGGTATCTTTTGCCACCTCTGCACCGGAACTCATTGTGAGCATCAATGCCGCTTTGGATGGTTTTCCGGATCTTGCCTTGGGCAATGTGGTGGGCTCCAATATTGCCAATTTGGGATTGGTTTTGGCCGTCACCTTGTTGATGGGCCCTATAAATGTAAGACGTAGCTTCTACACCACAGACTGGCCCGTTATGATGTTGGCTTCCCTTTTGTTCTTTTTTTTCATCTATCTTGATGAGGAACTACAACAATACGAAGGGATTCTCATGGTCGTTTGCCTCTTTCTCTTTTTGGTCTACCTGTTGCGTTTTCAAAAGCCTGCCGTAGAAGAGGAGGTCGACGTTCCCCCAATTTTATTGCCCATGTACAAGACCGCGCTTTTTTTGGGGTTGGGGGGCGTGGCCCTCTGGGGCGGGTCAGAACTTTTGATCACTGGGGCGGTGGGCCTGGCCACCTTGTTCGGGGTGAGTGAACGGGTCATAGCCATTACCGTGGTTTCCGTGGGCACCAGTATTCCGGAATTGGCGGCATCGGTCATCGCTGCCATAAAGAAGGAAAAGGCAATTTCCTTGGGCAACCTCATTGGCTCCAATATTTTTAACTTGTTGGCCGTTCTGGGCATTACAGCCATCATTACTCCAATTAAAGTGATGGATGGTAACCTTTTGAGCAGTGATGTTTTCTGGATGCTCGGCATCTCTTTTGTCATATTGCCCTTGGTGTTTTTTCCGAAGGGCCTTCGTTTAGGATGGCGAGATGGGCTTATTCTTGTGGGAATTTACGTGACTTTTGTGTATTTTACCGTACGCTAAGCCGTAAAACCGTTGACTATGGACAAAGCTTCTAAGGGTATTGCCCAACTTTTGGGTGCGTTTTTGTTTTCTATGCTCTGTTTTGCCCAAGACCAAGATTTTCTCCGTGGTAAGGTATTGGACCAAAAAACAGGGGAACCTGTGGTCTTCGCCACGGTCCGCATTTTGGGAAAGGCCAAAGGGGTCATCACCAATATGGACGGCAGTTTTAGATTACCCCTTGAGTATCGGGAAGCCGGCGAGTCCATTGCCATTTCTTCCATGGGATACGAAAAAAAGGAGTATGAATTGCAAAAACTTTCACCCGAATATATCAATATTATCCGACTAAACCCTGGAGTTCTTACCTTGACGGAAGCCATAGTTGCCGCTAAAAAAAGAAGAGCCCTTTCAGCTCGTCGCATTGTACGTAGGGCCATCGAAAA
>CAKZLG010000336.1 GCA_937125035.1 uncultured Maribacter sp.
ACCAAATTCTGGGGCACGCCCAAGGGCAGCTCGCCAATATGCGTACTAGGGTGCGCGCCCATAGGGTTGAAATAGCGTAAGGCAATGGCGTTCAATTGGGGGGCAATTGCACAGGTGTCCCTAATGATCTCCTCCCCGATCTGCTTGGTATTTCCGTAGGGTGATTCTGCCGCTTGCACGGGTGCGGATTCCGTTATGGGCATTTCCGCCGCCTGTCCGTACACGGTACAGGAACTACTGAAAATGAACCGTGCCGCGGGCATGGCGCTAAGCTCCTGTAAAAGATAGACCAAGGTATTGAGATTGTTCTCGTAGTAGTCCAAAGGTTTGGCCACGCTCTCCCCCACCGCTTTGAACGCGGCAAAATGGATGACGCCCTGAAGGTCTTGGTGCTTTTTGAAAAATTGGACCACGCTGGTCTTGTCCCTGAGGTCCAGCTCCTCAAAATGCGGCTTTATGCCGGTGATGGCCACAATGCCATCCAGCACGGCCGTGGAGGCGTTGCTCAGGTTATCTATGATGACCACTTCAAAGCCTTCTTGTTGCAGTTCCACTACAGTGTGGGAGCCAATAAAGCCGAGTCCACCGGTTACCAATACTTTCATCTTATATCATTTAAATTTTATACAATACTAATGCCTCTCTGTGGTCCCTTGGCATGCCCTTTGTTCTTTTAGGGTTGTGGGGCCTCCGCTTTCATCGTTTCCAAGAGGTGGGAAACATGAACCAGACTTTCCCGCCAATGGGGAATCTGTAGGTTGAAGGTCTTTTTGATTTTTTCCTTGTCCAGCACACTAGAGGCAGGCCGTTCTGCTGGCAGCGGATAATCCTTGGACCGAATGGGCCTAAGGTCTACCGTTATGCCATTGATGTCAAATATCGCCTTGGCGAAATCATACCAACTGGCCACTCCCTCATTGCTATAGTGGTAAATGCCATGGGCGATGGAGTCTGCCCCCACGATCTTGAGCAGTACTTCGGCCAGGTCATGGGCGGAGGTGGGCGTGCCCACCTGATCGAACACCACGGAAAGCTGATCGCGCTCCCGGCCGTACTTCAGCATGGACTTGAAAAAGTTATGCCCGTACGCCGAATACAGCCATGAGGTGCGTATGATAACATACCGATCCGTTGTCCTTACGATCTGCTGTTCTCCCTTAAATTTAGAAAAACCGTAGACCCCCAAAGGTTTGGCCCGATCGGTTTCCACATAGGGTAGGCCCTGCTTTCCATCAAAAACAAAATCCGTGGAAATATGGATCAGTACGGTTCCATTTTCGTGACAACCCTTGGCCAAGTTTTGCGCGCCCTTTTCATTGATCATAAGCGCCCTCTCCTCATCTTCCTCTGCCTTATCCACATGGGTGTATGCCGCACAGTTAATGCAATAATCATATTGCGCTTTTTTGAAGTGGCCCATGACCGCTGGTAGATCGGTTATGTCCAAATCCCGCGAAGTGGCAAAGGTAAGGTCCAAGGTGGATGCTGCCCCTGTTGCACAGTGCTTCAGGACCGTAGCCAGCTGACCGCCCGCCCCGGTGACCAGTACTTTTTTTGGTTCCTTCATTACGGTCTTTCCTTTAATGATTTACGTAATCGCTATAAGTGGGCAGCACCAAATCCTTTTCTGAGATAATGAGGCTTGCCTTGGGCAAGATCCAATCTATGCCAAACCGCTCATCGTTATAAATGATGCCGGTCTCCGCTTTAGGGTCATAATAATTATCGCACTTATAAAAGAAAGTGGCCGTCTTGCTCAAGGTAACGAACCCATGGGCACAACCCCTGGGAATGAACAGTTGTTTATTGTTTTTTGCCGAGAGCACAGTGGTGAAAACCTGTCCGTAGCTAGGGCTGTCCTTACGGATATCCACCGCCACATCCAATACCTCACCTTCCAGAACGCGCACCAACTTGGCTTGGGCACTGGCCCCTTTTTGGTAGTGAAGGCCACGCAAAACGCCCTTGGTGGAAAAGGATTGGTTATCCTGTACGAAATTGATGTCCTGGTCAGTGGCCTCCTGAAAATTACGGAGGTTGAAACTTTCAAAGAAATAACCACGCCCATCTTCAAAGACCCTGGGCACGAGTTCATAGCAACCGTCTATTGGCGTATGTGTAATTTGCATATCTTTCGTTAAAGTACGGAAAGCAAGGTCTTGCTGTACCCACTTTTTAAAAGAGGCTCCGTTATTTTTTTAAACTGATTTTTAGTGATGTAGCCCATTTTATAGGCCGCGGACTCAATGGACCCTATTTTGAGTCCCTGACGCTCCTCTATGACCTGTACGAACTGGGCGGCCTGCATCAACGAATTGAACGTACCGGTATCCAACCAAGCCGTTCCTTGATCCAAGATACTTACTTTTAGTTTGCCACGTCTTAAGTATTCCTTATTAACGTCCGTAATCTCCAACTCGCCCCGGTGGCTTGGAGCAATGTTCTTGGCGATCTCCACCACCTCATTGTCATAAAAATAGATGCCGGGAACAGCGTAATTGGACTTGGGCCAATCCGGTTTCTCCTCTATGGAGAGCACGTTGTTGTGCTCATCAAAGGCCACCACGCCGTAACGTTCTGGATCGCTCACATGGTAGGCATAGATAATGCCCCCTTCTGGATCGTTGTTGGCCTGTAACAGCTTTTCAAGCCCGGTACCATAAAATATATTGTCCCCAAGGATAAGGGCCACCTTATCATTTCCTATGAACTTTTCACCTATGATAAAGGCTTCCGCCAGGCCATTGGGCGCTTCTTGAACGGCATACTCAAACTTGCAACCGTATTTGCGGCCATCACCCAACAACTTTTCAAAATGGGGCAGATCGTGGGGCGTACTGATGATCAGTATTTCCCAAATGCCCGCTTCCATTAAAGTGGCCAGCGGATAATAGATCATGGGCTTGTCGTAGACCGGCATCAATTGCTTGCTCATGGCCAAGGTACACGGATGTAATCGTGTACCTGACCCACCTGCTAATATTATTCCTTTCATGTCTTCCTTTATTTTTTTGGTTGGATGTTCCTGTTTCGGTTCAGCATCCTTTTTTGGTTATCCTATGATTTTTGACTTCAGAACCTTCTTTTATATTCCGTGATCCTTAAATCAAGGCTTTTTGGTACTTCTCCAAATACCAGTTGATGGTCTTTAAAATACCCGTCTCAAAATTTTCATTGGCCTTCCAGCCGAGCTGGGTTTCGATCTTAGAAGCATCTATGGCGTATCTAAAATCATGCCCTGCCCTATCCTTAACGTAGGTTATTTGATCCTTGTAGCTCCCATTTCCATTTTTAGGTGAAACTTCATCTAAAATTTCACAGATCTTGTTGGCAATGTAAAGGTTGTTACGTTCATTTCTTCCTCCTATGTTATAGGTTTCTCCAGAAACGCCCTTTTCATACGCTAGTGCAATTCCAGTGCAATGATCCAATACATAGAGCCAATCACGTATGTTGGAACCGTCGCCATAGATGGGAATATCCGCTCCTGTTAGTGCCTTTCTGATAATGGTAGGAATCAATTTTTCATCGTGCTGCTTTGGTCCATAATTATTGGAACAATTGGTGGTGACCACATCCATTCCAAACGTGTGAAAATAACTGCGTACAATAAAATCCGAAGATGCCTTTGAGGCACTATATGGACTATTGGGTGCGTAAGGTGTTGTTTCCGAAAACAGTCCCGTCTCTCCCAAGGTACCATATACCTCATCTGTGGAGACATGATGAAAACGACAATTGGCATAATCTGAATGATACACCCCGGGTGCTACCATCCAATATTTCTTCGCCACATCTATGAGGTTGAAGGTGCCTATGATATTGGTCTGCATAAAAGCGTCTGGATGGGATATGGAATTGTCCACATGGGATTCCGCTGCAAAGTGGATCACCCCACGAATGTCATATTTCTGGAACAGGGCCTCTATCAAAGACCGATCGCAAATATCTCCCTTTACAAAGGTATAATGCTCATGGCCCTCCACTTCCTTTACGTTCTGCCGGTCACCCGCATAGGTAAGGGCGTCTAGATTTATGAGGTGCACATTGGGGTTTTCCTTTATATAATAAGGTATGAAATTAGAGCCAATGAAACCTGCTCCCCCTGTGACCAATATGGACTTTTTCATGTGTTGTTACGATTGTGAATTTTTATTTTTGTAAATATAATCTTACATTATTATCCTTTTCGTATTTATGTTGTGAAACGCGGAAACCTTGTGGTGGGATACCCATTTCTATCGATAAAGTATTTTTAAAAGTAACCATTTTTGCCATGACCAGTAAGGTGGCCCCCTGTTTTTCCTGCGCACAACTATGATATATTTTCCTACTTTTGGTGAACCTAGAACGTCAAAAACATGGAAACCGCCGCCCAATTGCCCCCTGTCAACATCGCCGTCATTGATGATGAAACCATGAATTTGGAATTGATAGGTTTCATCATAGGCCAGATGGGGCATGAACCTACCCTGATCCAAGACAGCACTATGGCCTTGGAACAATTGAAACAACAAGTGCCCAATCTCATTTTGTTGGATGTGCAAATGCCAAAAATGAACGGTTTTGAACTCTGCGGAATCATTAAGGGCAACAAACTCCTCAAGGAGATTCCGATCATCTTCATTACCGGCATGGACCGTACGGAAAATAAGATAAAAGGCCTGGAATTGGGCGGTGTGGACTATGTCACAAAACCTTTCAACCCCATGGAGCTTAAGGCGCGCATCAAGACACACATTGATCTCTCCTTGGCCAGAAAAAAAGTGGAGGACCAAGCACAACGTTTGTTGGAGGATCTTACCCTGAAAAACCGGATATTCTCCATCATTGGCCATGATCTACGATCCCCCTTAGGAGCTGCAAAATTAAAACTGGATTTTATTCTTGGGGGTCTCATAGACCCCAAGTCCAACGACTTTTTGGATGATACGGTCTATGAACTTTCCAGCACCATGGACGAGGCCTTGAACCTGTTACAAAACCTCCTGGGCTGGGGCAAATCAGAAAGCGGCCAATTGGAGGTGATCCCGGAACGCTTGGACCTGCATGACCTTACACAGCAGACCTATAGACTTCTTAAATTGCCTTTAACGCACAAGAACATCGTGTTTCTGGACCAGACCCCGGAACCCACCCATGCCTTTGCAGACCTCAACACCATAAGAACGGTATTGCGCAACCTCGTTTCCAACGCCATAAAATTCACACCCTCAGGGGGCACTATCTCCATAAACGCCAAAAGGCGTGGTGAAAAAGTGATCATGGAGGTGGTGGATACGGGGCAGGGCATTGCCAAGGAGGACCTTAAAAAAATCCTTAACCCTAACGAGCACTTTAGTAAACTGGGTACGGAACAAGAACCCGGCACCGGCCTTGGACTTATCCTTTGCCAAAGCTTTGTGAAAAAAAATGGGGGAACTTTGAAGATAAAAAGTGAAGTGGGCCAAGGTAGTACCTTTTACTTTGACCTGCCCATGGCCCCACCTAATGGCGCTTTAGACTAACGGCTCCGCGGCCGTTCCGCGTTGCGCCCTTTCCCAATTTACGCTCTGGCTCCCCTTAAGGTAACGGGCAAAACCCAAATAAACGGAGAGGTTCATGATAAAAAAATAATAGGGTACGAACAGGACTTTTACCTTTATGTGCCGGTTCTCCAAAAACCAGCCCAAAAGTGCCGCTCCATAAAAAAGCACCTGCCCCCAGAACAAGAAGGAATACAGCCCAAAGGATAGAAAACCCTCCTGCCATGCCAGCCATCCGTTGATCGGTAGTATCAATAACAACAGTAGCGGGGTCAATGTCCAACGCAGTACCCTGTGCGAGATGTATTGGAATGAGAGTACCCCGTATTTAAAAATGTTCAAAAGGGGCGCCAACCGCACTACGGACTGTATGCCACCCGCCGAGATACGTACTTTGCGCTTCAGTTCCTCCTTAACATTGGCCGAGGCGCTCTCTATGGCATAGGCCTCTGGGTTGTATTGGATGGTATAACCGTTCATGGCCACCCTAAGGGATATCATAAAATCATCCAATAAAGTATCCTTCTCAACCTCTTGCCAGAGCTCGGTACGTATGGCGAAGAGTTCACCGGCAGCGCCCACAACGGAGTACAGTTCGGCATCCCATTTCTTCAATTGCGATTCATATTTCCAGTAGAGGCCCTCGCCTGCCCCCGCAGCAGCATCCGCATCTTTTGAATAAATGCGTTTTTCCCCAGAAACACAGCCCACCTTTGGATCCCTGAAGAGTCGCACAATTTCTTGTATGGCCTCTTTGCCCAAATGCGTGTTCCCATCGGAAAAAATAACGATCGGGGTCTCCACTTGGCGCATTCCCCGGTTCATTGCTGCTATTTTACCATTGCGCTCTGGCTTGTGCAGTACCTGAATGCCCCCATAATGACGCAACATTTGGGGCGTACCATCCGTAGAGCCATCAGTGACCCATAATTGCCGTACCTTCTCCTTTGGGTAATTAAGACTCATGGAATTGGCCACTTTTGCGTGGAGCTCGTCCTTTTCATTATACGCGGCCACGAACAGCGTCACCTCTGGCTCATAGTCCTCGTTTCCGGAAAAAGCACTTCCCAGTCCCAAGGCCCTCCTTATCCGGATGATAAGGAAGAGTAGGATCCCATACCCCAAATAGGAGTAAAAAATGATGAAAAGTGATGCCCAAAAAAAGAGTTCCAATAAATTCATATATCTTATATTTTCAAATCCTAGCCCGTTTATTTTTCGTATGCTCCCACGGTCATGGCCAACAGAATGGCTTCCTCCTCGCGACAGGACCGTAGCGTAAAGTTCCTTGAAAAAGATGGTGCTTATCGCTTAAATCACATCCCTTGGGCGCAACCGTAGTACATTAATCCATTTAACCTTGTTCTGTGCATAGGCCTAGACCTATTCCCAACATCAAAAAACGATGCAATTTCAAAATGGCAGGCTGTCCCCAATGGTGCATCAAGCCCTTATTATTGCTTACCAAATCTTCATGCTTCAATGAGCACTGCCGTTCAATTCTTTATACAACGCTTGATAGAGCTCCAGGACATTTTGCGACATAGCTACCCAAGAGAACTTCTTGGCCCTTAAAATGCCACGCTCGGCCAATACTTTGGCCAGAATATCGTCATCCACCAAGGTCTGCATGGCCGCCACGATCTGGTCAACCTCATAAGGATCAACTATCAGAGCGGCATCATTGCCCGCTACCTCCGGCATAGAGGAAGTATTTGAGGTAATGACAGGAACACCACAGGCCATACCCTCTAGAATGGGTATTCCAAAACTCTCACGTAAAGATGGATATAAAAATATGGTGCATTGACTTATAATTGAGGGGAGCTCCGTATTGGGTACATATCCCAGTAAGTGAATTCTTTCCCTGAGCTGAGGCATGCCAATGAAAACCAATAATTTCTGAAGTTCGGCCTCATCATAATCCAACATCACCAATTTATAAGGGTCCTCATTGTTTTCAATAAACTTACCGAAAGCTGCCAAAACTCCTTTGGTGTTCTTTTTTGGGTCCGTATTTCCAAGAAAGAAGAAAAATTTATCGGGCAAATCATAAGCAGTTTTTATCACACGTAATTTTTCCGCATTGGTAACGTGTTGAAAATGGGCACCTACGCCATTGTAAATGGCTGTTAATCTATTGTCTGTAAAACCAAAATAGGTATTGATACGTTCCTTTTCATAATTGGAAACGGTGATCACTTTTTTACTCTTTTTAATGACCGAGGGCACAGACCATCTACGGTACATATTGCCCAATTTTTGATACCATGTGCCCTCCCTTTTAAAGAGACTGATGCTTTCCAGATAGATAATATCATGCAGCGTGGTGATCAAAGGTACTTTAGAGAACAACGGCCCAGTATTACTGGTGCAGTGCAACACATCACAGCCTTCTTTATAAGCGGCCCTTGGCAGCGCGATCTGTTCCCATCCTGGGTAGCCGAATCTAGAGGTCAGCTCCACAATCTTAAAATTAGGTGCTGGTGGTATACAGGTATTGTCCTCATCTGGCCTTACGAAGACCACATATTCATTTTTGTGGTCGATCTGCTGCAGATTTTTGATCAGCTCCAATGCCACCATGTCCATGCCATGCTTTTTTTTGCGGTACAAGCGCTGCCCTTCTATACCTATTTTCATACGTTGGCTGTTTATTTATTCTACCACCTAGTTACAAGTGGATTCCGGTTACCTATATCTCTTCACAATAACATAATAGAATTAGATAGGAGAGCGTTCAACTCGTCTAAAGACTCTGGTAACACATCTTTAAACCCATGAAGGAATTTCTGCTGATTATCCTCAATTAGACATTCAATAGCTTGTTGATGGAATTGGTTTTCATAAGTTCATCAAAATAGGATATGGTCTCTATCAATCCTTCTCTTAAAGAGATTTTAGGCTCCCAACCATTCAACATTTCCTTTGCCAAAGAGATATCTGGTTGGCGTTGCGTTGGATCATCTGATGGTAAAGGCATATGGATGATTTTCGAAGAGCTTCCTGTAAGTTCAATTACATTATGCGCTAATTCCAACATTGTGAATTCTACCGGATTACCAATATTTATAGGGCCGATAAAACTATCTTCCGTAGCCATCATCTTAATCATACCATCCACCAAATCGCTTACATATTGAAAACTCCTTGTCTGGGTTCCATCCCCATAAATGGTAATATCCTGCCCTTGTAAGGCCTGATTGATAAAGTTGGAAACCACACGCCCATCGTCCGGCTCCATTTTGGGGCCGTAAGTGTTGAAAATTCGTATGATTTTTACAAGAACGTCGTTGGATTCGTGATAATTTACGAACAGTGATTCCGCACATCGTTTTCCTTCATCGTAGCAAGAGCGGATACCAATGGGGTTTACATGCCCCCAGTAATATTCTGGCTGTGGGTGCATTTCCGGATCTCCGTAGACCTCACTGGTAGAAGCCTGCAAGATTTTGGCATTGGTACGTTTGGCCAACCCCAACATATTGATCGCCCCCAAGACAGAAGTCTTTATGGTCTTTATGGGGTTGTGCTGATAATGCACGGGCGAAGCAGGACAGGCCAGATTATAGATTTCATCCACTTCAAGGAAGTAGGGCAAGGTAACATCATGCCGTATGAGCTCAAAGTAAGGGTTGTCCATTAAATGCACGATCTTACTCTTTCTTCCGGTAAAGTAATTGTCCATACAAATGACCTCATTGCCTTCGCGCAAAAGTCGCTCACATAAGTGCGATCCCACAAATCCGGCTCCGCCGGTTACCAATATTCTTTTCATCTGTTGTTATTATTGAAGTGTTATATGGCCTTTTTGACCTTTTCGTTGTAAACGGGCTGTGTGCTGAGCACATTTTCCCTACCTATGCTGTAGTACTGGAATCCAAGCTCCCTCATTTCCTCTGGGTCATAGACGTTTCTGCCATCAAACACCAATTTTTGGTTCATGATCTTTTCAAGGATCCTAAAATTGGGCATCCTAAATTCTGACCATTCCGTAACCAGGACCAGGGCATCCACCTCAATACAGGCATCATATTCATCTTTGGCGTAAATAACACGGTCTCCCAAGGTATGCCTTGCCTCATCCATGGCCACTGGGTCATAGACCCGTACTTGGGCACCAAGCGCCAATAACTGCTCAATGACCACTAAAGAAGGGGCCTCCCGCATATCATCTGTTTTAGGCTTAAAGGCCAAGCCCCAGATACCAAATTGCTTTCCTTTAAGATCTTCACCAAAATGATGTTTGATCTTTTGTACCAATTTTGTTTTCTGGCGATAGTTTACACTTTCCACGGCCTTCAATACCTCCAGTGAGTGGCCATATTCATCGGCAGTACGGATCAGGGCCTGCACATCTTTGGGAAAGCAGCTACCTCCGTAACCCGTACCTGGGTAAATGAATTTATTGCCGATTCTAGCATCAGAACCAATTCCTTTGCGAACTAGGTCTACATTGGCCCCGACCAGCTCGCAAAGGTTGGCAATATCGTTCATGAAACTGATCTTGGTGGCCAACATGGAATTGGCCGCATATTTTGTCATTTCTGAAGAGAAAATATCCATGAACAGTAAGGGGTGACCGTTCATCAAAAACGGCTTGTACAGTCTTTTCATGGTCTTCTGGGCACGTTCCGTTTCCACCCCCACCACAATACGGTCCGGTTTTAAAAAATCATCTATAGCGCTACCCTCCTTTAAAAACTCTGGATTGGAAGCAACATCAAAAGGAATATCCACCTTTCTTTTGTCCAGTTCCTCCTGAACGGCATTTTTCACCTTAAAGGAAGTGCCTACAGGAACGGTGCTCTTGGTAATGACCACTTTATAGTCCTCCATATACTGTCCAATCTCCCTGGCCACGCCCAGTACGTATTTTAGGTCAGCGCTACCGTCCTCATCTGGGGGCGTGCCCACAGCTATAAAAACAGCATCACTGCCCTGAATGCCCTTTGCAAGGTTGGTGGTAAAGGCAATCCTTCCCTTTTCCAAGTTTCTTTCCAAAAGGGTATCCAAGCCAGGTTCGTAAATAGGAACCTCGCCACGTAGTAGCATGTCCACTTTCTTTTTATCGATGTCTACACAGGTTACATCAATCCCGGTTTCTGCAAAACAGGTGCCCGTGACCAAGCCTACGTACCCTGTGCCTACTACTGTAATCTTCATAATTGATTCATTTATGTTTTGGTGGTTCCTATTCTTAACTTTGTAAAAATATTCTTACTTTTTAAGAAGAAATAATTTATGTTGCGAAAGGCACAATTCGTGTGGTGAACTGGAATTTTTATCTTATGTGCCAATTCTCATCCTCTGTTCCCCCCGAATTTGCCCAGTTGACAAACCGCGGATAATACAGGGTAATTGGCATGGCCTCTGGTGGCGGTGCAAATCCTTCAAAGATGTTCAAGGCCCAAGGTAAATTGCCTTTGCTCTTGTAAAAGCGATTGATTTCCGTATTACTATCATCATCATAAGAACCCAAAAATCCGACAGCTTTGCTGGTAGGTGCCTGATCGGGAAGATGTACTTCCCTTGTTCTATCACCGTCAACGATCAAAAATGGATTAAAGGGAATGTTCCCCAAATCAAGGGCATTCATGGGATCATTAAAGGCAAGGTTGATGTTCAACGTATCCCCAGCCATTTCCCTGGTATTACCCGCAATGATGATAACGGTCTCATCTTGTTGGACCCCGGACTCCGTGCCATTGCCCTCCAAGAGCTCGTACCCACCATTGAGCACCTGTCCTTGAACGCTGGTTATTGTTCCTGGTTCAATGGGCATGGTAATTGCAAAGCCATTCTCAAAGGAAGCGCCTATTTCCTCTATGGTAAACGTGGCATCAATGGCAGTGACCATATTGTCCGCATTGGTGATAACGTTGTAGTTATAACCCACTACCAGATCGTTAAAATCATAATCGCCCTTACTGGGCCATAAGTCCTCGTAGGCAAGCTTACCCAAAGCATCTTTAGAAGGGGCATAATTGTTGAAGGCCTTACTCGGGTCAGTGGGGTAATCGTCCAATTCATCATTCACCCCATCACCATCGGTATCATTGGATACTTTGATCTTTGCCATATTATTGGTTTGTATGGCATCTGGTGGATTTGATGTGGCATAGAACACAGCATCATTAAAATCCTCATCAGAATTACCCCCCTCGCGGAAAAGGTCCTCAAAGCCTAAAACCGAGAGATTCCGGGTGGCATCATGCAGTAATACCATGTGCTGCCGCTTATCTGCTGTGTTCTCTGGGTTAAAATCGGGTTGGGAATAGTAGATATTGCCCACTTTCTCCACCTGGCTACCTCGCCATCCCTGGGCCATCAAAAACCAAGATATCACCGTATTGGCCTCAAAACGACCCAACAATACCCGATCACCAGGAACTAGGCCCCCACCGGAGAATATCATGGAAGTGTTTGGGAATATAATGTTGTGTTCAATTTCCTCAACAGATTCCGGTTCCTCACCCAGGGGGTAGGAATAGTATCCCAAAGTATTCTTGTAACCGGCACCTTCAGAAACGAAGGTGACCCAGACATCGGCCTCTTGCGTCAATATCAACTGTGTTTCAGCCCCGGCTAAGAACCCAGGGTTGCTGACCGGTATTCCACCTTTAACGTTTTCTGGGAGTGACGCATTGAGATCATCCAAAAACCTTTCCTCTATGACATCTGGGGTCACCATGTTGTCCGGAACGCCATTAGCATCATAGGTGTCCAAATAATTAAAGGTTACTGCGTTGGATTTAGAAGTAGCCTTGGGTATTTTCAATCTCTTTGCCCGTTTGCCCGTGGTAGTGTTCCTTTGGTACAAGGGCCGATAATCAAAAGTGGCCTGGCCATTTTCTATGGGCAATCTTAACTCACTGAGCAAGCCCGCATATTTAGAGAAGATAAGTACGCTGTCCGCCCTTCTGCTAAGCGTTATAATCTTGTTAAAGCTGCCATTGGCATTGAATCTACCGGTGCCCACGGAAAGACTATCTTCATGGCCATATTTTACATACACGTCAAACACGGCACTTTTTAAAAAATCCGGTGCCGTTAACCTCAGTTCCATATTTTTACTGGTGGCAAAATCAAAATCCGAATTAACATTAAGTCCGGCCAAGGGTCCTTCCTCTACCAGCGTATTTTCCTCCTGACTACTTATTGAGTCAAATCCCTTATCTTCCGTACAACCAAGAACAATGGTTATGGCAGTAAGGAGAAAGCTTATCTTGATTTTTTTCATGATTTGGGAATTATTTATTTAGAATTTGTTTTAATTGCATTTTGTCCGTCTACGACAGCAACTGATATTTTCAAGAGTGCCATGGGCAAACCTTAAAATGGGCATAATTTAATTTATAACGTATTTTCCTACTTATATTGTAAGTCTTAATGTGTATTCGATAAAACGAGCGGTTTTGCCTATTTTGGTCATACCCCTGTAAACATTCATTTTTGGTGTCATACCATTCCTTTTTTTTGAAATTTAGGGCGCCCTAAACCTGCCCTTTATTGGTTTTTGTTTATTTGAGGACGGATTTATCATTGATTTCAGTTACCCATTCCATGGCAGCCCTGGTGCCTTGAAACAACTTTTAAATGCTAATCTACATAGGGCCGTTTTCCTTGGATGGCTTAAGGCGGTGGATGGTAGATTACTTTCGGTGGGTGGACGGTGAGCTGCGTTCTCATTAAATAGGTTAGCTCTTAACTGCCTAGCAGGCCTTTTACAACAGTAAAAAGCTGACATAGAGAAAAACCGCCCGTATCAATTCATGTTAGGGGCATATTCAAATCCTATGGCGCTTTTCTTTGGTTTGGATGTGACTAATCCGCTTCAACAGCAAATCAATACATCATATTTACTGGTCTTGCCCAATAAAAAAAGGGATAATAGCAACGACCCTGGGTTCCCTACCCCGCGGAAAATACAATATGCCCTTTAGGCCGTAACATGTTCGTTTCCTGCAAGGGTCGTATTTTTTAAAGGAACCTTTATTACCAAACTTATTCAATAAAAGCCAAAGCATCAGGTATCTTTCCCGTACCAAGGGTGCTAACAATTTCAAAACTGTTCATATCCAAAACTTCCACTTTATTTGCATTGGAATTGGATATAAAAGCATAAAGACCGTTTGGATGCATGAGAATATTAACAGGGTACGGGGTGTGGTAAAGCACTCTTTCCAATATAGTGGTCTTACCGTGCAATTGCACCGTCTTGACCCTTGCCCTAGACCAACGGTCATAAACAAAGATGTTCCCATCCATTGCATTGGTTACCAGAGCGTATTTTCCGTCTACTGAAAAAGCTATTTTTAAGGGTTCTACCCCAGTAGACAGCGTATCAGTGACAATTTGGGCCGTTGCATCAATGACCATAATGGAGGCATTTTCCTTATTGGTAGCCCAAATTTCTTGACCATCAGGGGTAACTGCAATACTTTCCGTGTTTCTGCCACAAGGTATGGACTTTACCGCCTCTTTGGCCTCCATATTGATGACGCTGACCGACTTGGATTGGTTGCTTGTCACATAGACCAAGGGTTTTGTAGGATGCCGTGCCACTAAATGACTTCCCTTTTGTTGGGTGTGCCATTTCTGTTCAATATGCCCGGTTTGCAGATTTAATAACAGAACCGCGCTGTTTGCATAATCTACCAAAGCTACTTGGTCTGGTGTTGTCAGGGAACAGATTCCGTTAACGGAAATAGATTCATGTAGGGTGATGGTCTTCTCTATATGGTCTTTTTTTGTGTTGATCACCTTTAAAACATTGCCCTGGCTATCCTCTGCTCCATAATTTGTGAGTACCAGACTATTTTCGCCGTTTGTAGTTACTACCTCGTGAGATTCCATGGCTATGGGAATTTCTGCAACCTGTTTTCCATTCCTTAAATCAATAACCTGTACGGTTCTGCTCACCTTGTTCACAACATACAGTTTACCTGTGGTCTCTAAGGTGTAGGAAGGGAGCCGTACAAGGAAAATGATACCCAAGTACAGGAGAAACAGAATAGCCAAAAGCATTAGGAACAATCTTATTTTCTTCAAAACCCTGCAGGGATAATTTAGTTATGACAACTGATTATCCAACTTCAATTTGGATGCCTTGCTGCGTAATGGTCTTCCCAAAAACAATAGCCTGGTAATGTTAAACTTGTTCAAGACTTTTTCTACTATGATGGGTAGGAGAAGTCCTAATATCAATGAGAAAAAGAAAACAATTAAAGTGTTGTCAACCCCTATTTTATTCAATATTATTCGACCCCCTGAAGTGCCGAAAGAATGAAACAAAAATATCGTATATGAATAATTACCAATCCATACCATTGAAGGCATGGTCAATTTCGACTTAAAGAGCACAACAGTACCCAACAGACCTATGACCAAACCCAAACCAGATGTTTCAGAAAACTGATAGGATACCAAACCAAACCAGGCCATTTGTTGTACCGCCAAGGAACCTAATAATATCAAAGCCAATAGCATGCTTAATTTATTTTCCTGAAATACTGCTTTAAATCTTTGAATACCCAGACCAATGACAAAAAACGGCAATAAATATATGGCTCCCTTAAAACCAAAATAGTTTGGAAATTCTTCCATAATCAAAGTATCTCTGTACACTAACAACAAAATGCAAAGCAACATTACAGAGAGCAAGCCCCATAAAGAATCCATGACTTTATAACTATCAATGACGGCCACTAATAGGAATACAAGAAATAGAGAATGCAGGTACCAATAAAAAGTATAGGGATAAACTATTATCCGCCATATGTCAATCAAACTGTTGGAATAGTTGGTACCTGGCACTAAGCTTTGAACGATATAATACAATCCGCCTACAAAAA
>CAKZLG010000337.1 GCA_937125035.1 uncultured Maribacter sp.
AAAGCTATAATGCCGTGGTGTCCCTTTTGGTTCCCTACCATCAGAAATATCCCTTATGATGGGACAAAACGGCCAAATAATGAATTTGGCAATCATAAGGACGGTATTTGTTCAATTCCGCAGTTGCCCGCCAAATGAAGTGTTAAAATAGGCTAAAAAGGGGATACATTCACTTTACCTACTTATTTTTAGACGAACTAAACAAACTTATAATGAACATGAAAAAATACGGCGTACTGCTGTGCCTTTTCTGGTGCAGTGCCTTACTATTTTCCCAAGACTATTTTCCGGAAAATGATGGTGTTAAAACCAAGAACAACAATTACACGGCACTTACCAATGCCAAGATATACGTAACGCCCACAGAAGTGGTGGAAAGAGGCACCTTGCTGATACAAAATGGCAAAGTTGTGGGCGTAGGGGCCAACATCAACATTCCCAAGAATACGGTGACCATAGATTTGGAAGGAAAGAGCATCTACCCCTCTTTTATAGATGCCTATTCTAAATTTGGCGTGGAACAGCCCAAGAGCAAACCGGGCGGGAGGCGTTCTGCCCAGTATGATGCGGAACGTGAAGGATTTTATTGGAACGACCATATTATGCCTGAAAATGCGGCGATATCCTCTTACAACTATGATGACAAGAAGGCCAAAGAACTCCGCGAAGCCGGGTTTGGGGTGGTCAATTCCCACATACATGACGGCATTGCCCGTGGCACCGGGGTACTGGTGGCCCTGAATGCCGATGCAACGGATGCCATGCGTGTCTTGGACGACCGCTCCGGACACTACTTTTCGCTGGAAAAAAGTGTGGTTAAAAATCAATCCTACCCCACATCACTGATGGGGGCGCTCGCCCTTTTGCGACAAATGTACAGCGATGCGGCCTGGTATGCACAAGGCAAGGCATCCACAACAGACCGTTCGTTGGAAGCCCTCAACAAAAACAGAGATTTGGTGCAGATCTTTGAAGCCAAGGACAAGGGAAATGTGCTCCGTGCGGACAAAATAGGGGATGCCAATGGCATCCAGTATGTTATAGTGGCCGGCGGTAATGAATACGAGCGCTTGGCAGAGATAAAGGCGACGAACGCGCCCTTGATCGTACCCATAAACTTCCCCAAGGCCTATGATGTCTCCAATCCTTACCAAGCCAGTTACATTTCTCTCGAGGACATGCGGGCATGGAACCAAGCCCCTACCAACCCCAAGGTATTGGCGGAAAACGGTATTGTGTTCACACTAACGCCCTATGACCTTCCATCCATATCCGATTTCAAAAAAATGCTCATGAAGGCCATTGAATATGGCTTACCTAAAACGAAGGCCCTGGAGGCCCTAACCACGGTTCCTGCCAAGATTTTAGGAAAAAGCAATGAAATCGGTTCCCTAAAAAATGGGAGCTATGCCAACTTTCTCATTACCAGTGGCGATATTTTTGCCGAAGGCACCACGCTTTACGAGAATTGGGTACAGGGTAGCCGATCCGTGGTGAACGACATGAACATAAAGGACATACGGGGCACGTATACGGTAAGCGTACAAGGCAAACCGTATGAAGTGGCCATCAGCGGTACCCCTACCGCACCTAAAGTGACCGTAAAACAAGACACCACGACCCTTACCGCTAAAATTGGCTATGCCGATCATTGGCTAGACCTATCCTTTATGCCCAGAGATGGGGAAGGCATGTATAGGATGACGTCTGCCGTACTTCCTAAAGAGAACAACCTCAAGGGCCGCTTGGTATTGCCCAATGGCACTGAAACCTCATTTACCGCCCTACAAAAGGAAGGATTCGAAGACAAAACGAAAAGGGAGGACACCATGTCCAAAAAACCGGAGATCATGCCCGTTACCTATCCCAATGTGGGCTATGGCTATGCCTCCAAACCCAAACAAGAAGACGTACTCTTTACAAATGCCACGGTGTGGACGAGCGAGGAGGCCGGAATCTTGGAAAACACCGACGTTTGGATCAAGGACGGCAAAATCCATAAGATCGGCAAAGATCTAAGCGCAGGCCGGGCCAAGGTCATTGATGCCACTGGCAAGCACTTAACCGCGGGCATTATAGATGAACATAGCCATATTGCGGCCCTGGCGGTGAACGAAGCAGGTCATAATAGCACCGCAGAGGTAAAGATGGAAGACGTTGTAGATCCAGAACACATGGGCATTTACCATTCTTTGGCAGGAGGGGTAACCTCTCTACAACTCCTGCACGGATCGGCCAACCCCATAGGGGGCAGATCGGCCCTTTTGAAATTGAAATGGGGTGAAGAGGCAGATGGCCTCATCTATGACAACTCACCCAAGTTCATAAAATTCGCCTTGGGCGAAAATGTAAAGCAGAGCAACTGGCAAAGTTTTTCAAGATTCCCACAAACTAGAATGGGCGTGGAACAAGTATTTATGAGCTATTTTCAAAGGGCCAAGGAATATGATGCCTTGAAGAAAAGTGGCCAGCCCTACCGGTACGATGAGGAGATGGAAGTATTGGCAGAGATATTGAACCGCGAGCGCTACATAAGCTGTCACTCTTATGTACAGAGTGAGATCAATATGATGATGAAAGTAGCGGAGCATTTTGGCTTCACCTTAAATACCTTCACCCATATCCTTGAAGGCTATAAGGTTGCGGACAAGATGGCCAAGCACGGTGCGGGAGCGGGTTCTTTCAGTGATTGGTGGGCGTACAAATATGAAGTTAAGGACGCAATTCCCTACAACGCCGCCATCATGCAGTCCCAAGGGGTGACCGTGGCCATAAATAGTGATGATCGTGAAATGATCCGTCGTTTGAACCAAGAGGCAGCAAAAACCATAAAGTATGGGGGCATGACCGAGTTGGAAGCATGGAAAATGGTCACCATCAATCCGGCGAAGCTCTTGCATTTGGATGATCGCGTAGGCAGCATTAAGGAAGGTAAGGATGCTGACCTCGTACTGTGGTCTGGCCATCCCATGTCCATTTACACGAAGGCGGAAAAAACGTTGATAGAAGGGGCGACCTATTTTGACCTGGAAAAGGACCAACAACAACGGCAGGCCATTAAGAAAGAACGAAATACCCTGATTTCCATGATGCTGTCCGAAAAGGAAAAAGGAGGCAAGACACAAGGACCCAAACAGAGCGTAAAACGACATTTCACCTGTGAAAGTCTTTAGCATTAAGGTACAGATCTCAATTTAGCAAACACATAATTCAAATGAAAAAAACAATATATACAACGCTATGGGCCTTAAGCTTTTGCCTTATCGCCATAGGCCAGCAGACCCCCGCCCCAGAACAGAGCGGTGCCATTACCATAGAAGGCGCCACAGCCCATTTGGGCAATGGTAAGGTCATAGAACAATCCTTGATCATGTTCAATGAGGGCAAGATCACCTTTGTGGGCGATGCCAAACTTAAAATAGCCCGTCAGGGCAAGGTCATCAATGCTACCGGTAAACATGTGTATCCCGGTTTTATTGCCCCTGCAAAAACATTGGGGCTCATAGAGATCAATTCGGTCCGGGCAACCAATGACCAAGATGAAATTGGAGAGCTCATTCCGCATGTACGCAGCATCATTGCCTATAATGCAGAATCCCAAGTGGTGGAGAGTATGCGGCCCAATGGGGTACTACTGGGCCAAGCGGCCCCTACCGGCGGGCGTATTTCCGGCACATCATCCATTGTGCAATTTGATGCCTGGAACTGGGAAGATGCCATTGTAAAGGAAGACGATGGCATTCACCTGAACTGGCCACAGACTTTTAGACAGGGCAGATGGTGGGCCGGTGAAGATCGGGGCTACCAACCCAATAAGGACTACATGGAGCAAGTAGAGGAAGTAGCCGGCTTTATGAAGAATGCCATGGCCTATGGCAAAGCTTCCTCAAAAGAAATGAATCCCGCCTACAGTGCCATGCAGGGCATTTTTGATGGGAAACAGAAACTATATGTCTATGCGGACGGGGAAAAGGAAATCATAGACGCGATACATACGTTAAAGGCCAATGGCGCTAAGGACCTTGTGCTTGTTGGAGGCTACCAGGCCCATAAGATCACGGACTTTCTAAAGGAACACAACATTCCCGTTTTGGTGCAGTTTACGCATAACCTTCCCGTCTTTGATGATGATGATTATGACCTACCGTACAAACTGCCCAAATTATTGGTGGATGGCGGCCTCTTGGTAGGCCTACAAAACAATGAGGCGTCTAATTTTCAGACCAGGAACCTTCCCTTTTATGCAGGTCAGGTAGGTCAACAAGGCATGGATAAAGAGGTGGCCCTTCAATTGATAACCGGCAACACGGCCAAAATTTTGGGTATAGATGATGCCTATGGCACCTTGGAAGTGGGCAAGAGCGCCACACTCTTCATATCGGAGGGAGATGCTCTGGATATGCGGGGCAATCAATTGATCCATGCTTTTATAGATGGTAGGAACATATCTTTGGAAACCCATCAAACCGAACTTTGGAAACGCTATATGGAAAAATATGAGGGCAAATAATTGAAAAATCTTGCTACCTTAAAGGCCCACTGGAAACATTGGGCCTTTTTTTGAACCTAAAAACCAAACCATGAGAAAATCCTTATTCCTAATAGCTGCCCTCTGCCTGCTCTCTTGCAAAAATAATACACCCAAAGAAGAAAAGGTTTACCAACTTCAAGGGCTAACGGAGGCCGTTGAGATCATTCGTGACCCTTGGGGCGTCAACCATATTTATGCTCAAAACCAGCATGATCTTTTCTTTGCACAAGGCTATGCGGCGGCACAAGATCGACTGTTCCAGTTTGAGATATGGCGAAGACAGGCAACGGGCACCGTTGCGGAGATTTTGGGGAATCGCGAACTTAAGCGTGATATTGGCACGCGCCTTTTTAAATACAGAGGGAACATGAAGGAGGAAATGCGACATTACCACGATGATGGCATTGAAATCATAACGGCCTACACCCATGGGGTCAACGCCTATATTGATGAGGTTCTGAAAACGCCCGAAACGCTTCCAATAGAATTTAAAATGTTGGACATCCTACCTCAAAAATGGACCCCAGAGGTGGTCATTTCCAGGCACCAAGGACTCTTGGGCAATATTGGTGAAGAATTGCAAATTGGTCGCGCTGTGGCCAAAATCGGTTCTGACAAGGCAAAAGAGCTGTTTTGGTTCCACCCCAAAGACCCCATTTTGGAAATAGATCCTGCCATCAATACCGCTTTATTGGACCAGGATATCCTGGCCTTGTACAACGCTTACCGGAAACCGGTCCGTTTTCAGCCGGAAGATGTCCTCCCCAAATATAGAAACGAACAAACGGCATTACTATCCATAAATGAAGGCCCGGCCTTGGACTCCCTATCCATTGGCAGTAACAATTGGGTGGTAAGTGGTGAGCGCACGGCCAACGGACATACTTTTATGGCCAACGACCCCCATAGGACCATTGCCGTGCCCTCCTTGCGCTATATGGCCCACTTGGTGGCCCCAGGTTGGAACGTGATCGGTGGCGGGGAACCTGAAATTCCCGGAATATCCATAGGGCACAACGAATACGGCGCTTGGGGACTCACTGTTTTCGATACCGATGGCGAAGACCTTTATGTCTACGATTTGAACCCGCAACAACCCAACCAGTATCGGTATAAAGGTAATTGGGTGGCCATGGAGGAGCTAAAGGAGACCATTCCCGTAAAAGGACAGAAAGATACCACGGTAACCTTGAAGTACACCGTACATGGCCCAGTGGCGCATGTTGATACCGTAAACAATGTGGCCTATGCCGTGCGCTGCGCTTGGCTGGAGCCTGGGGGATCACCTTATTTAGCCTCCCTACGAATGGATCAAGCCAAGGATTGGGAAGCCTTCAGGGAAGCCTGCAACTACAGCCATATTCCTGGGGAAAACATGATCTGGGCAGATACCACTGGCACCATCGGCTGGCAAGCCGTGGGCATTGCCCCTGTTCGGCAAAAGCATAGCGGACTTGTGCCCGTACCGGGTAATGGGGACTATGAGTGGGACGGTTACTTGCCCATAGTGCAGAAACCCCATGAGGTGAATCCGCCCAGGGGGTACATTGCCACCGCCAACCAAAACGTGACCCCAAAAGAGTACACACACTGGGATGCCATTGGATACACTTGGGCCGACCCCTACCGCGGAGACCGTGTGAACAGTGTTTTGGAAAGCAGCTCCCAACTGGATATGGAGGATATGAAGGCCTTGCAGAACGATTATGTCTCCCAACCCGCGAAGACCCTGCTCCCCTATTTGGAACCCCTCAGCCTAGAAGGAAAGGCCAAAGAAGCGCAGGACCGACTTAAGGACTGGAACCATACCCTGAACGCCAATTCCGTGGCAGCCGCCCTATACGTGGCATGGGAAAATGAATTGAAAACCATGGCCGGTCAACGCTTTATTCCAAAAGAAGTGCAGCATATCATTCCCTCACTTCAATTGAAGAAGGTCGTGGATTGGATCATTGCGCCGACCAAAATGTTCGGGAGGGATGCAGAGGCGCAACGGGACGCTTTTTTAAAAATGGCCTTTGAAAAAGCGGTGTCCGATCTGGAAGAAAGACTCGGCCCTGATATGGAAGAATGGCAGTACGGCCAACCCAAAAATAAGCATACTTATATGGCTCATGCCTTGGGCGCCCTAGTACGGGATGACCTTAGGGACCGGCTGGACCTTGGCCCATTGCCCCGTGGAGGCAACGCGTACACACCAGGATCCACGGGCAGTAATTTAAGGCAGAGCAGCGGGGCTTCGTTTCGGCTGATTGTGGATACGGGAAACTGGGATGCCGCCATGGCCACTAACGGTCCAGGGCAATCCGGTGATCCGGACAGCCCGTTTTATGACAATCTGTTTGAGCCTTGGGCCAATGACACCTACTTCCCTGTATATTATTCCAAGGAAAAGATAGATTCCGTTGCGGTGGAAAAAACAAAATTGCAGCCTATGCGGTGATACACCCAAAGGAAGCATTGAACAAAATGGACCGCTAATTGGCTTTGGCACCCCATTTCCCACTCAAGTATGCCATGGGGAAATAGGCCATGGTGAGGTCAAGGACATTGAACCACATGGGTCCGCCCAATGAAAAAACGTTGATGGCCCCACCCACAAAAAAGAAAGCGCCAATCAAGAGGGCCATGATACGGGGTCTGGAACTGGCCAATTTAGCCGCCACCAAGGCGCCGACCAAAGTGCCCAAAGCATGGGCCAAGAAAGGAAATACAAAATGTTTGGGCTCAAATAGGTGCATGGTGGCCTTTAGACCTTCCATTGTGGTAATGTCCCCGCCTTCTGGCGGGGGAATAATGGACCCACTGACCATGATGATGGAAATGTTGGCCACACTGCCCACCACGAGCCCTGCAATAACAGCTCCTATATTTTTTAAAGTCGGATTCATTGGTTTTTATTTTTTGGTTATGGTCTTTACGATCAAGGCTTACGGTCCCGGGCAACCCTAATTTCCGCAATCTACTACTGTAATTCGTTTTCGATTAATTCCAAAATCACATTGATGTTTTCCATTAGGGGCTCATAGTGTAATGAGTTTGTTTTTTCACTGGTGAGCATAAACGTGAGCACATTGTTTTCAAACGCATTGGATTGCAGAACATTCAAATTACTATCCTGTTCATGGGCATGGGGCAATCCCATTTGGTCACTAACGCCCGTTAAATCAAAAATGGTGCGTAGACTTTGCTCGTCGCTGCGGAACATATCCACAACCTTACGGCGGTGCAGATCCAACTCCGATTCCTGCCGAGCAATATCCACCAAAGTAGACAGCCAATTCGTAAGGGCTATGCGCAATGTATTTTTACGGATATCCTTTAGGCTTCCTGAACTTACCATCTCCTCCAATAATGAATTGTTGGAATTAAAGGAAATATCATTGGCGAACGTTTGTAAGATCAGTTTTGATAGATAGACTTCTGTTACGGATTCTTGGGGTTGCTCCATGAGGATCAATAAGCTCTTGGCCCCTTCTATATTGGCATTGTTGACGGCCATGAGGACTTCCAGTTTATTTTTACTGGTCCTGAATTCATCTTGAAGCCCAGCAAGGTACACTTCCTCCTTTTGGCGTTCCGCATGGCGCTGATTGGCATTATTGATGGCAAGGGCAATAAGAATACCGATCACCACTAAGATGATTTCCCCTAAGGCATACAATAAGTAGCTGCCCAATTTCCGTTTTTGGACCAGACTTCGCCGTAGCCTTCTGAAAACTTTAACCATGTCATGAACTATAGTCTTCACAATTTAGGAAATTTAGGATAAACCATGGCGCTTTTAAAATTGTGGCAGATAGACTCCTTCCTCTAATTTTTGGGATATCACCGAATACCGCTGTATTTGGACGATAGAATTCCGAAATACCAAGCATTCACAAAGCACCCCTACCATCCCCACAAGGGGATACTTACCATGCAGATAGCAAGTACCATTTCCTAAATGATGGCATAGCCAATATTTTTTTCCTTATTACTTCCGGATTCTTGTGGGCACGTAGGGTACCTCTTCCCCATATTCATATGGAAAGTCCCTTGGTTCTAATCGGATGAACCCATCGGCCTTGGCCAAACTCGTAAGGTCACCAGAGCCATTTTCCATGACCAATTTTGCATATAAGGTTCCCCCTGACCACTCCTCCGTGACCTGCATAAAGCGGGTTAGTGGCGGTAGTATCTCTAGGGTTCCCTTTAACTTTATGGTCTTTTCAGGAACCGGCAATTTCCACGAAGTGTGCAACCAAGGCTTAAAGTAAAGATGAAAATTGGCGAAGGTGGAAACAGGATTTCCCGGAAAGGAAAAAATAATGGTGTCCGTTGCTTTATGCACACCAAACCAAAAGGGTTTCCCTGGGCGCTGTGCCACGCGGTGGAATATTTTTTCCACTCCCAATTGCTCCATTACTTCGGGTATATAATCATATTTGCCCTTAGACACTCCTCCACTCAGCAAGAGCACGTCATTTTCCGCTAGGGCCCTTTCCAATCCCTGTGCAATGCTTTTCTTATCGTCCAACAAATGCATGGCTTTTGCCCTAATGCCATAGGCAGAGAGGGCCGCCTGTAGGGTAATGCTGTTAGACCTGCGTATTTGGTGTGGCAATGGCACCTCATCAATATCCACCAGCTCATCCCCTGTGGCCACGGCACAGACCCTGGGTAAGGCGAACACTTGTACCTTGGCCTTGCCCACGGACGCCAAAATACCTATTTCCACTGCAGAAATCGGAGTTCCCGTGCTGAGCAATTTTGTGCCCGCTAGTTCGTCGCTTCCTTTATAATGGATATTCTGTCCTTTTTTTACCTCTTGAACAATGGTGGCCACACCCTCCTTGATTTCAAGGTGTTCGTACATGACCACCGTATCCGTGCCCAAGGGCACCACCGCGCCTGTCATGACCTCTATACAATGTTGGTCCTGGACCAAGGTCTGTTGGGGCATACCCGCAGGGGCCACCCCTTGTATGGCAAAGGTCCGTTGACCGGCAGCATAACTTTCAAAATTCAGGGCAATGCCATCTTTAGTAGCTCTATTGAAAGGCGGAAAATCACGATCGGCAAAGACATCCTCGGCCAGCATCCGTCCCACACTGTCCAGCAGGGAAACGCACTCCTCTCCCATCGCCAAAGGATGGGCAAGGACCTGCGCATATGCTTCTTGATATGAAATCATGCCCTAAAGATAAGAGTATTGGAAAGAAAATGCATCCGGAGCTACGGTTGAAACCTTGTACATCATCACTTTAAATCAGTTTAAAAAAACGCCAAACCGTTTACCAACAAAACGCGAATGCCCACTATAAGGACCAAAACGGCCGTAACCCTTTTAATGCCTTTGGCCGAAAGGCGCTTTAGACTGATACGGATACCCAGCTGCCCGCCCAGAAAAACCGTTCCGGCAAGGCAAAGGGTCTCTATCCATGGCAAGCTCAGCGTACCATTGAGTAGAAGTCCACCCAGACCGGAAATGGAATTCACCAAGATGAAAAAACTGGCGAGGGCGGCGATCTTCAGAGCCTTGTCCCATTGCAGATGGTTCAATATGGGAGCCAAAAAGATACCGCCACCTATGCCCACTAAACCGGAAAGCAATCCAATGCCCGAACCAAGGAGGTAACTGAAATACGTGGGGTGCGCTTTGGTTTCATCGCCCGTTTGCAAGGTAAAGGTCTGTAGGGCCAAAAAAATGGCCGAGAGAATCAGGGCGCCTCCCAAAATAATGAAAAACACCTGTTCTTTGAGTCGAAAGGAAGCGCCTATGAAGGCAAAGGGGATACTGGTGACGATAAAGGGAAGAAAGTCCTTCAGCCTAGCATGCCCGTTTTTAAAATAAAGATAGGTACTGCCCGAAACCACGACAAGATTACAGATCAAAGCTATGGAGCGTATGGCAAAAAAAGAAGAGAAAAAAAGGGTCAGCAACGCCAAATAACTGGACCCACCCCCAAAACCAACGGCGGAGTACAAGGTGGCCACCACAAAAAATCCCAAGCACAACAGAATTAGTTCTTCAACGGGAATTTGCATGATCGCTGTATTGGTTCATACCCCCTATTACATTGATGTACCTGCCTAGCGGGAGCTGCTCTTTTAGCTGATCCACTGCAGCAGCGCTTCGCACGCCGGATTGGCAGATCACATAGACCGGAGCATCAAGACGGACTTCCGCAAGACGTTCCATTAATTCAGGCAACGGAATGTTGTTGGACCCTGGTATATGGCCCGTGGCATATTCCGTGGTACTCCTCACATCCACCAAATAGGCCCCCTCATCGTCCAAAAGCTTCATTAGCCCTTGTACCGAAATCTGTTCCTCATCTTGCCCACAGGAAAGCGCATAGGCTTTTGCCAAGGCGGTAATCTTCAAATTTTTGTGATCTAAAGGCACTTGTATCCGTTGGATGCGTTGGTCCAAGGCATCATAAATGAGCAAGGTTCCAGAAAGGACCTCACCCACACCAGTAATGATTTTTATGGCCTCTAGTGCCTGCAAATTCCCTATAATCCCGGGCAGTATGCCCAAGACCCCGTGCTCATTGCAATTGGGGACTTCCTCTGCTTTGGGCATCTGTGGGAACAGGCAGCGGTAGGTGGGTCCGTTTTTATGGTTGAACACGCTTACCTGACCCTCAAACCCATGCAGGGCACCGTAGACAAAAGGTTTTCTTTGAAGTACGCAGGCGTCGTTAATAAGGTAACGGGTAGGGAAATTATCCGAGGCGTCCACCACTAGATCATAATCGCTTAGGATGTCCATGACATTCTCCGTGTTCAGAAAACAGTGATGGGCCACCAAACGCGTATTTGAATTCTGTGCCTTTAATTTTTCAAGGGCCGCCGTAACTTTGGGCATGCCCACCTGCGCCTCATCATACAGTACTTGCCGATGCAGGTTGGATAGTTGTACCACATCATGGTCCACGACGCCCAAGGTACCTACTCCCATGGCGTTCAAATACGTGAGCACAGGGACGCCCAATCCACCGGCGCCAACAACCAAAACACGGGCCGTGTGCAGCTTTTCCTGCCCCTCGGCACCAAATCCTTTGAGTATGGTATGTCTGTGGTATCTTTCCAATGTGCCATGGGTCATTGGCGCCTTACGTGGCGCTGTTCATTCTTGGGCCAATAAGGCCATTGCTTCTTCATATTCCGTTTTGGAATTGGCGTTCAACAAGACCTCTGGCCTAGCGGGATGCACCAAATGCACATCAGAATTGATCAAAAACTTCCTAGGGCACGTACCATTTCCAGCTTCCAAATAGGCGATGGCCTTTTGAAGACCATGAGGTTCCCAAATGGCACAGAGCGGTTCTGGCAAAGGGTTCTCCCGCAGGGCGAAGGCCGTGGCCATTTTTGAGGTATCCCGTGCTGCCACCAGTTCTTGTAAGGCTTCTAGATCCATTAAAGGCAGATCACAGGCCAATACCAAAAAGGCGGCATCCGGATGGGCCTTATGGGCAGTGAGCAGACCATTGAAGGGCCCGCGATAATCGTCATTGTCCACCAAAATCCTATGATTGCCCACTTTCCCGATTTCTTGGTCTTTTCGTAGGCTCAAGAAGGTTTTCTCACATACCTGTTGCAATAACGTGTACAAGTGTTCCCGTTGTGGGGCATCGTGATAAACGATCATGCCTTTATCCGCCCCCATACGTGTACTTTTACCCCCGGAAAGCACTAATCCCAATACATTGTCCTTATCGTTTAAAATCATGTTTTCCTCCTGTTTTTTCCTCTAATTGTATTGCCGTAATGATAAGGTTGTGGGATAAGGCCTTGCACATATCGTAAAGGGTCAGCGCAGCGACGCTCACCCCGGTGAGGGCCTCCATTTCAACACCCGTCCGTTCTGTACAACTTACATTGCACGTGATAAAGAGGGCCCTTTTTGATTCATCTGGAACTATATCCACTTGTACTTTGGACAGGTTCAATTGGTGGCAGAGCGGAATGAGTTCCGCCGTTTTTTTCACCCCTTGTATGCCGGCAATAATCGCTGTTTGGATAATACTGCCCTTTTTACCTAGAAAATCCTGTTGGGCCAAAGTTTGAAAAACCTCAGCTGGAAATACGACCGACCCCGTTGCTGTGGCCGATCGGGCCTTGGGTGGTTTTGCCGATACGTCTACCATGGCCGCATGACCGTCCTCATTGATATGTGACAGTTTCTTTTTCATCATCCGCCAATAGAGGTCATGGAATTTGAAAAGACGTCAGCATACTTTTCCTGTGCCTCAAAACCGGTTTTGGCCCTGTTGCCAATGGCCTTCAGTATTTCTTTTTCTATGTTCTCTTTTGCATTGCCGCTTCGCATAATGTCCCTAAGGTTGCTGTAGGCCTGGGCGTACAGACAGGTAATGACATCTCCAGTGGCCGAGATCCGCAGCCTGTTGCAGCTCCCACAAAATGTACGGCTAAAAGAAGGGATGACCCCAAAAGTGCCCGCAAAGCCTGGAATCTTATAGTTCATGGAAGTGGAGGTCTTGGGTGATGGCAGCTGGTAATAGTCCGGATGCGCCGTTTTGATATGCTCTAGAATACGTTTATAGTCCCACGCAATGCGATCGAAGGTCCTTGAACCCCCGTTAAAGGGCATTTCCTCCAGATACCTAACGCTTACATCGTGATGTTTAGTGAGATCCAACATGGGCAGGATATCCTGGGTGTTCTGCCCATCCAAGGCAATGAAGTTGATACGCACCTTAAACCCTTCAGATAGCAACCGGATCAAATTGTCATGTACCACGTCATATTGGTTGCGCCGCGTAATGCGCTCAAAAGTGGCGCGGTCTATGGCATCCATACTCACATTGATATTGGTAATGCCCAGTTCCTTTAATTCGCTGATATAGGGCCCGATCAAGGTGGCGTTCGTGGTAATGGAAATCTCGTTGAGTCCCTTCAACTGGGCCAAATGCCGAAGAAGGATGATGAGATCCTTGCGCACGAAAGGTTCGCCCCCAGTGATCCTAATCTTGTCTATACCTTGTGCCACCATAATAGAGGACAGTTCACAAAGCTCCGCAATGGTGAACAATTTGTCGTTCTTGGCAAAATCTATGCCTTCTGCCGGCATACAGTAATTACAACGCAAATTGCACCGGTCCGTAACCGCTAATCTTAGGTAATTGATAGTTCTATTATGATTGTCTACGAGCATATTCCGTGTTCTGCAAGATTTCACATTTTTCAGGGATGGGCTGATACCCAGACCGATTTGTCCTTGAACATTTCCTTTTTCCAGATGGGCACGGTTGCCTTTAGGGTATCAATTAAAAACCGACAGGCCTCAAAGCACTCCGGTCTATGGGCCGATGATGCCCCTACGATGACCACAGGCTCCATGACCCCTTTCTTGCCCACCGCATGTTGGATCACCACATTGTTCAGTTGCCATTTTGCAATGGCCTCCTCTGCGATTTTGTCCATTTCCTTGAGGGCCATTTTTTCATAGGTCTCAAACTCAAGGCCCACCACCTGCTGTTCATCGGTGAACTCGCGTACCGTTCCCACAAAAACGCAAATGCCCCCGCTTTTCGGGTGGGCCAGCGCTGCATAGACCGTTCCCGGGTCTATGGTGTCCACGATGCTCAAAATCTTTATCATCAGCCTCCACTTACAGGTGGTATAATGGCCACCTCATCATTGTTATTAATCGGGGTATCTTCCTGCGCATAAGCACTGTTCACGGCCACCGCCAAGGAGGACAGCTTGGCCATCTCTGGATATTTTTGGCACAAAAACGATTTCAAGGAGGCCACCGTGGTAGGCTTGCCCTTCTCCTCCAGCAGTTGAATCTGGGCTGCCCCCACAATGTCTTTGGTGATACCAAAAAACAAGATGTCCATACTATTTCATTATTAAAAGTATAGGGACAACCGAAGGGCCCTAACCACTTATTTTAACAAATTCTAAATTAACAAGAATAAACGAGGTGCACCAAGAAAAACGGTAGGTTTTAACCTTTTATTATCAAAGAAAAAGACCAATGGCTTTCTTTACAGTTAGTGCCCACCAGCATAACGGGCCTCTAAAGGTTTTTCATAAATAGGTGTTTTGGGCATTCCTTTGTACAAGGTTATGGAATCAAATTGAATCATAGTACTTGGGGATGTAGGCGCATTATCCTCCGTTTTGTACCAAGTGAGCCCAGAGGGCAAGAGAAGCCCCTTATACTTGGTCCAATTCTTATATTGGATGTACTTTATTTGATTGGAAGTGGTGTCCGTTCCATAGGTAACGGTATAGCCCAGCCACATCATTTTATGGGTTTGCGGGTGGTAATACAAATAATACTCATCTTTTGGAGAAATCCCCACCCCATCGCCAAAACCTATCTTGATGCCTGGATAGGAGGTTCCCTCAAAAGTCAAATCTGCGGTTGGTTCATAATGTAAGCCCTCATCGGCCAGCACATAGGGCATGGCAAAGAAATAAAACATGAGGTTATGATAAAACACAGGATCGCCACTGTAAATTTGGTTTTTGTCCTTTATCCAAACCCCCTTGCCATCAAAACCAATGGCCAATTCCGGTGAAAAGTAGATGTGTTCCTTTCGGGTACGGAGGTCTATGGTATGCCTCTCTTTTTCGCTTCCTTTGGGGATAACAAAAGAGAGGGTACGGAAAGATTGCCATAGGTCCAGACCACCATGGGCGGCAAACACTTTTTTTAATACAGCCGGATAATCCTTTGACCCTACCTCGGGTTCATTTGTAGCCCGGTCTGTATCAACCGGCCCATATTTGGGCGCTTCCTTACAGGACACGTAGACCAATAGCAAAAAAACCACCCAACTACTACGTACCATACCTTTTAACATTCGTTCTTCAACAACAGTCGATCGTTTGCACAATAGTTTACA
>CAKZLG010000338.1 GCA_937125035.1 uncultured Maribacter sp.
GGGGAGAGGATCCCTTGGTGCCCATCAAAGAGGTTCATAAAATGACGGAAGAACAGGCTGAACGGGAAATGGAGGCCGCAGGGTTTAAACTTCTGAAAAATATCACCAACCTCCCATGGCAACATTGCATGGTATTCCAAAAAAAATGATGCTCGCTTTCAGAAAGCGTTCACCATACTTGCCCAAAATTGGTTGTAATTCCTACGTTCAGCCACGTGCATTAGCCTGAACATGCCACTTGGACCGTTGTGACGGGGCATTTGCAGCAGTATTTTAAGGGAAAGCGCTCACCGGAAGGTGCCACAGTAACGTACCTTTAACGCTAGTTGTCTTATCCTTTTACCATGCTCAAAAAACCACGATTTTACATCTTCTTGGCCCTTGGTCTGGGCTTATTTTACTTTGGGCTTTTAGCGGCACTGAAGTTTAGAGTGAATGAATTCCTTGCCAAACAACAAAAAGAGGGTATTGTTGTAGACCATGATGGTTTGCAACTACAATTAATGGAAGGGTCTGTGCATTTTGAACAACCCCGCGTAACCCTGTCCAAAGCCGCCCAGTTGGGATACGTGGGAACAATGGCGTTGGACCATATAGATATTCAGAACATCGATTATTCCCGGTTGTTGTTCTCTGGTGATTTGAACATTCAATCCATTGCCCTGCGCCATATTCAAGCCAACCTTAAGACCGATAATACTGCAAATAGTTCTGGGGATGGAAATTCTGGAATGGACGAAAAAATGGGCTTTACCATTAAATTGAAGCATCTTATTTTGGAAAAGTTGCAACTGACCGTGGATGAGGGCGAAACAAAAGAGCGTTTGCTAACCTTACAGAATTTTGACCTTGACATTGCGGATATAGAAGTATCCAACCGTACGCTGGCCCATTTTATCCCCTTCATTGGCCAGGATTATACCCTGGCCTCAGATTCAATATTCATAAAGGCCACCCCCTATGAAAATCTACAGATAGCTGGGATTACGGGCACTGATGAAAATACAACGGTAAGAGATATTCACTTCAATACGGTTCTCCCTGTTGCCCGTTACGATCGCCAATTACAAAAAGAAAGGGATCATTACCAGATCATGGTGGATTCCATAGAATTTAAACAATTGGGCATGCAACGAGGCATAAACGACCAAATCCTTTTCTCAGCGGACCGTATCAATTTCATAACGGCCGAAGCGGAAATTTACAGAAACAAATTGTTGCCAGACCAAGGCAAGGTAAAACCCTTGTACGGCACCTTGCTCAGAAATACCCCCTTGGCCCTCAGTATAGATACCTTGGCCATGAAACAGGTGGACCTGCGCTATTCAGAAAAATCAAAAAAGGAAGGGGACATCGGTGTATTGGAATTTAGGGCAATGAGCGTGCTCATGGAGCGTTTGGGCAATGCCTATACAAAAGAAACCAAAGTGCACATGGAGACGAGCTTTATGGGCGCAGCGCCTTTGAAGGCCTACTGGGTATTTGGGGTACAGGACACAGAAGACACCTTTACCTTTAAGGGTGAGCTCCACAATTTTCCTCTACAGCAATTGAATCCGTTTACCGGGCCTTACGCAGATACTGAGCTTACCGGCACTATGAACAGTCTCTATTTCAGTATTTACGGAGACCCGCACAGCGCTGAAATGGACATGAGGAGCCGGTATGATGATGTGAAGATCTATCTTTTGAAATCCGATACAAACCAACGTAAGAAATTGGTATCGGCCTTGGTCAATATATTCGTCAATCGAGATTCCAAACAGAAGGATGTGGACTATGACGTCATCTCCGTCACCGTGGAAAGGGACAGCACCAAATCGCCTTGGAACTTCATCTATAAAAACATAGAGGCAGGTCTCCGTAAGATGCTGTTGGTCATCCGCCTGTAATACAGGGAATATACCATATTGCGTTAGGGAAAAACAGCATTTGCGTTGATCTTAAAATCCATTCGGCGCCTTTACTTCAGTATTTATGGAGATATTGAACATAAAATTGAAAACTATGGAAAATATACTCGTTGTAGGGGCCACCGGAAGCACAGGCAAGCAGGTGGTAGACCTATTAAAATCATCACAATACTTTGAACCCGTGGCCATGGTGCGCAAGAAGGAACAACAAGCCCCTTTTGAGGCCCAAGGCGTCCGTACGGTATTGGCAGATCTTGAAGAAGATGTGGATCACGCCATGAAGGATATTGACAAAGTGGTCTTTGCCGCTGGGTCTGGCGGTAAAAAAGTAAAGGCCGTAGATCAAAACGGAGCCATTAAGGTAGTGGATGCGGCCCAAAAAAATGGAATCAAAAAATTTGTCATGCTCAGTTCCATGGGTGCAGATCAGCCAGAAAAAAACGAAGAACTACAAGATTATCTAAAGGCCAAACACCAGGCTGATGCGCATTTAAAACAAAGTACCCTGTCCTATGTCATAGTACGCCCCGGTCAACTGAAGCATGATCCAGGGACCGATAAAATAAAATTGGCTGAAAAATTGGATGATAAAGGAAGCATCCCGCGGGCAGATGTGGCTCAAGTACTCACCCGTAGCCTTCATGATGACACTATGGTGAACCAAACCTTTGAGATAGTGGAGGGGGATACCCTCATTGGCAAGGCTTTGGACACCATGGAAACGCAGGACTAAGCATTAAAAAATCAGAAAAAGAAATGAGCTACAACATACAGATCAGAAAAATAGAACATGTGACGCCCAATGTGCTTCACATTATTACGGATAAACCAGAAGGCTATGGCTATGCCCCGGGGCAGGCTACCGAAATGTCCATAGACCAAGATGGGTGGCGCAACGAAAAGCGCCCCTTTACCTTTACAGGGTTACCAGAGGACGATGAACTGGAATTCACCATAAAGGAATATCCCGATCACGATGGCGTAACGGAAGCATTGGGCCAATTGGAGGTAGGGGATACGCTGCAAATTGGCGAGGCTTGGGGCGCTATCACTTATCAAGGGCCAGGTGCCTTTATTGCAGGGGGCGCGGGCATTACCCCGTTTGTTGCCATCATGAAAAACCTCGCCAAAAAAGGAGAGCTCAAGGGCAACCAACTGTTTTTTGCCAATAAGACCGAAAAAGACATTATCTACAAAAACAATTTGGAGACATGGTTGGGGGACGAGGTATACCATATCCTGTCCAATGAAGATCATGACGCACACGCACACGGGCAGTTGAGCAAGGATTTTTTGGAACAAAACCATTTAAATGTAGATCAAAAAGTATATCTCTGCGGACCGCCCCCCATGATGGATGCCGTGCAGGCCGATCTTTTTGCAATGGGCCTGCACGAGAGCCAGCTGATCATGGAGGACTTGGAATAGGAAGATTGTTATGGAACATGGGTCCTTTATCGGCCAAAATGACGTTAAGCACCTGGGGAGAACTCCAAAACTTTGGGCTATCTTTACCTATACAGGATGAACGCCCTTTCCATATACATTTGGTTTCTTATGATCATGAACGCATCGGCACAAGTACTTTTTACCGCAAACAATACTTGGAATCCCAATGATTGGCGTATTATCAACGATGGGGTCATGGGCGGGATTTCCCAAGCAGAGGTGGAGAAAAGTAGACAGGGTACTTTGGTGTTTTCGGGCACGGTACGCTTGGAAAACAACGGGGGATTTGCTTCGGTAAGGCGCTCATTTGAACCACAGAACATTACAGGTCATAAAACAATAAAGCTTCGCATAAAAGGCGATGGTACGACCTACCAGTTTCGTTTAAAGAGTACCCAAGAACAACGCTATTCTTATGTTCATGAGTTTCAAACCACAGGTCATTGGGAAGATTTGGAACTGCCCTTGTCAGATTTCCAACCCAGGTTTCGGGGCCAGATGTTGGACAGACCAAATTATACTGCTAAAGTCTTACAAGAGATTGCCATTCTCATTGGCAACAAAAGGAAAGAGTCCTTTAGATTGGAAATTCAAGAAATTGTTTTACCTTAAAGGAGCAACTTGTGTTGCCTAAAAAAAAAGCTATGAACTATATCACGATTATCTTACAGGTCATTGTGGCCGTGAGCCTGCTTAATGTATGGCTTGTACAGTATGGAAAAGCCACGCAATGGCGGGGCGGTAACGCCAAAACCCTACGGGAGGAATTCAGTGTATATGGCCTTCCGGCATGGAGCCTATATCTTGTAGGTACCCTGAAAGTTACTTTGGCTTTGGTCTTGTTGGCGGCCATTTGGTTGCCCAGTCTACAACGGCCAGCAGCCCTTGGCCTTGCCTTATTGTTATTGGGCTCCATAGCCATGCACCTTAAGATAGGAGATCCCCTAAAAAAATCATTTCCCGCTTTTTTATTCCTGTGCATGTGCCTCTACATTGCCTACCCTCTAGGATGATTAAGCGTGCGGGCCGTACCATAGGCTAAAGGCAATATAAGCGTTCAACAGGGCGAAGGCGATGGAGGGCAAAGCCTGGTGCCATGGGTCCCTGATTTTTAGGCGTACCATAAAACCGAGCAACATCAGAATAAAAAGGCCTACAGCGGACCACAGCTGTAAAGAAGGGCTCATGTAGAGTCCCACCAAAAGGCCCAGTGCACCTAGGCACTGTAAACCTCCCACGAGCTTGCGGAAGGCATCCAAACCATAACGCATGAACTCCCTACGCATTTGAGGACTGAACAGACAGGATATCCCAAAGAACAGAAAAGAAAACGACGAAAATAAGATAAGATAGAACAATAGCATTCTGTTGTGATAAGAGATAGGATAGGCCTAATAGGATACAGCATTTCTCCCATAAGAATTTGGTTTGCAAAATAACAGGATAAAGCAGCCCTGACCATATAATTTTTGTTTAATCTTTTGTTAATTATATTAAACAATAGCTTTGAGATAAGTATCTTTACGCAAATCAAAACCTAAAAATAGTATTATGAAAACACTGAAAAATCTATTCTTGTTCTCCTTTGTGGGCTTGTTAGCAATATCCTGTGGTGAAAAGAAGAAAGAAGTAAAAGAAGAAGCACCCGTTGAAGAAACTGTAGAAGCAGTAATGGAAGAGGAAATGGCTCCCAATATTGTAGAGGTTGCTGTGGGGAATGAGAATTTCTCCACCTTGGTGGCCGCGGTCCAAGCGGCAGATTTGGTGGGCACCCTAAGCAGTGAAGGCCCTTTTACCGTCTTTGCGCCCACGAATGATGCTTTTGGCAAATTGCCAGAGGGCACTGTGGAGAGTCTTTTAACCCCTGAAAGCAAGGACGCGCTTACTGGTATTTTAACGTACCATGTCGTTTCCGGTGAATATGGCGCTGCCGCTGTCGTGGAAGCCATTACGAACAATAATGGCAGTTTTGCGGTCACTACAGTGCAGGGCAACGAAATAACGCTATCCCTGACGGACGGTAATGTAACCTTGACCGATGCCAAGGGAGGAACAGCTACTGTGGTCATGGCAGATGTAGAGGCCTCCAATGGGGTCATACATGCCATTGATACCGTGGTAATGCCCGAGTAACAACAATCCCCTCTATGAAAAAGAAAAAAAGACCATTGTCCGAGGACAATGGTCTTTTGGTTTAAATGGGCTGGAGCCGGCATTGCGTATGTCACTAAAATAGGGTCGCAGGTTTTGGGCTGTTGATGCAGGGAAACATTCAATGGATACAGCACCTGAAGGCCCATGGTTTGTTTTATTTTCCAAAAAAAAATGATGGAAGAAATTACAAACGCAAATTTTGAAAACTACGTAGGCCTCTCCGAGGGGTACAGTGAAATGGCGTACCAAATGGTATCCCATGTACTTACATTGGGGTATGCCGTTATGCTAGCGGGCCTATTGTACTTTATCCTTACCCTCAAAACGGTGGCTCCGAAATACCGCATGTCCAACGTACTCTCTGGTGTGGTGATGGTCTCCGCCTTTTTACTGCTCTATGCGCAGGCCAATAATTGGACCTCCTCTTTTACCTTTCAACCACAAATGGGAAGGTATTTCTTGGATACGGATGGTGACCTCTTCAATAACGGCTACCGTTATTTAAATTGGTTGATTGACGTCCCCATGCTACTCTTTCAGATTTTGTTCGTCGTCTCTTTGACAAAGTCGAGCTTTACCTCCATCCGGAATCAATTTTGGATTTCGGGAACGCTTATGATCATTACCGGGTATATTGGCCAGTTCTATGAAGTTACGGATTATCTGAAATTTTTTGTTTGGGGCGGTTTAAGTACGGTCTTCTTTCTCCATATTTTGTGGTTGATGCGAAAAGTGATACAGCAAGGAAAAGAAGGTATTCCCGCACAGGCACAACGCCTATTGCAACATATTTGGATTTTGTTCCTCGTGTCTTGGTTTCTCTACCCAGGCGCCTATCTAATGCCTCATTTATTGGGTGTGGAGGGCACACTTTTCAGTGAAGCGGGAGTCGTGGGCAGGCAGATCACCTATACCGTAGCGGACATTTGTTCCAAGGTCATTTATGGTGTGCTCTTAGGACAGGTGGCTGTAGTGATGAGTAGGTCCAACGGTTATGATCATAGAACCATACAATAATTGAACGAACGTAAAAAATAAGTACCATGAGAATTAAAACAAAGCAAGAAGTTCCCAATATAAAAGTACCATTGGTCAATGATGCCCAATGGTCACTTAATGAGCAAAGTCCCCAGCACTTTACCATGGTGGTCTTCTACAGAGGCTTACATTGCCCCGTATGCAAAAGCTACTTGGAACAGTTACAGAAACATGTGGACGATTTTAGCGATAAGGGCATCCACATTATTGCCATTAGTGCGGACAGTGAAGAACACGCTAAGAAGGCCTATGAGGATTGGGAAGTGAACGATGTGCCCATGGGCTATGATTACGCCATAGAAGATGCTGAGAAATGGGGACTCTACATATCAAAAGGGATAAAAAGTGACGAGCCTGAACGCTTTTTTGAGCCCGGGCTTTTCCTGATTCGCCCAGACGGCACCCTGTATAGTGCCTCCATACAGAGCATGCCCTTTGCCAGACCGGATTTTGATGAGGTGCTCAAAGGAGTTTCCTATATTATCAAAGAAGACTATCCCGCTCGGGGGGCAGCCTAACAGGCGCACACACTGCATGGGTGAGTGATTCCAGCAGAAAGGTCTTTGCATTATGTTATCCCCATTTTTCTATGTACACCTCGGATGCCGTACCCCTGTGCGGTACATCGAAAAAAAACTGGACTATTCGGAGGTGATTTTTAATAAGCATTGTGTGAGGTGCCGATGGCAACGTGCCCGTCAACTAAAAGGATAACCTACGGAGCGCAAGGACCTTTAATCATAAATGGAGACAAAGTATACGAAGTGGGGGCGGTAATACGTTCATTACCAAAAGTGTACACCTGTAAACCCGTGAAGAATGGCCTTTAGACATCATATTTTGGTAGTGTTCTTGCTGTTTTCCTTTACAACGTCGGGCCAAGAAGATGATGTGCCTCTGGGCGTTTTTTTTTAAGAATATATGACCTCCAGGGCAAAAAAATCGCCAAAGGGAATCTGGTTGCGGTTTCCGAGGGTAGCCTGCAGATAAATCATTTGGACAGTTTGGTAACCCTATCCACATCCACTATTGGAAAAATAAGGACACGGCTTTCTTTTGGATCGTATGTCTTAATGGGGGGCATTGTAGGAGGCTCTTTTGGATCATTTCTGGTAGTTAGAAATTCGGACGGTGAAATACCCTCTACCTATAGTGCCCTTGAGGCGGCCACCGCCATAGTGGGTGGCGCCCTTTTTGGTGGGGCCATCGGAGCAGGCACTGGAGCCTTTAAAAAAACAAAGAAGTTTGAGATTAAAGGTGATTAGGCCGCTTTAGATTTCTTTTATCGAACAGTTAAGGAATAGCACCTGGTTTTCCACACCCTTCTTGCTTCAAAAAGGCCGTTTTTAAACCTTACGCTGCCGCGGGATTGTTACCGGACGTACGCCCCACATCAATATCCTAACGAACGCCAATATAAAGAGTTGACGTTTGTCTGCCCAAGATCAGTATCGTACCTTTAAAGGGAAAAGAAACCTAACACCTTTCCATACTAAAAGCGAACGACCTATGAACACGAAACAAGTTAAGGCCTATGGGGCCGAAACCAAGGAATCTGATCTAAAGCCCATGCACATTCCCCGTCGGGACCCCCAAGCGCATGATGTGGAGCTACAGATCTTATTTTGTGGAGTATGCCATTCAGACCTGCATACGGCCAAGAACGATTGGGGAATGACCCAATACCCCGTAGTGCCCGGACATGAAATTGTAGGCAAGGTGACCCGCATAGGTAGCGCAACCACAAAACATGCGGTTGGCGATACAGTGGCCGTGGGCTGCTTGGTGGACTCCTGCAGAACATGTGGCAGTTGTAAGAATGATCTGGAGCAATACTGTCCAGCCCGGGTGGGCACCTATGGGGGCCACGACACGTATTTAAACACGCCCACCCATGGGGGGTATTCCAATAGAATAGTGGTGCACGAGGACTTTGTGCTCCGCGTGCCCAATAATTTAGATCTTGCCGGCTTGGCCCCCGTGCTCTGTGCCGGAATCACCTCTTGGTCACCCTTACGCCATTGGAAAGTGGGAAAAGGGAGCCATGTAGCCGTAGTGGGCTTGGGAGGGTTGGGTCATATGGCCCTTAAATTGGCCCATGCCCTTGGGGCACGCGTAACACTGTTCTCAAGGTCTGCCCATAAAATGGCCGATGCAAAGGCCCTTGGTGCGGACGAGGTCATCATTTCAACGGATGATGCCCAAATGAAAAAGGCCGCTAACCAATTTGACCTGATCATTGACACGGTGCCTTATGCCCATGACCTTAATCCGTACGTGGGCACCTTGGCCATTAATGGCACCTTGGTCATTGTAGGATATCTGGGACCGCTGGACCCCATGCTCGCCACCGTACCCATGATAACGGGGCGCAGGTCCGTGGCGGGTTCCTTGATTGGTGGTATTGCCGAAACCCAAGAACTGCTGGATTTTTGTGGAGAGCACAACATTACCTCAGATATAGAGGTCATTCCCATGCAAGAGATCAATACGGCTTATGAGCGTATGTTGAAAAGTGACGTTAAATATCGCTTCGTCATTGACATGGAAAGCCTTTGATCTTCAAGTACCCTTTTTTGAACAATCCACACCATCTTGAACAACGAACAAACTCTAAACATATGTAAGTGTAATTTCTTTTTCATAAATGCAATAATTGACTGATTAGCAAGTTAATGAACTGTAGTATATCAATCAACGTATGAGGGTTTTAAGAGGATGGACCACATAAAGAAACAAAATAAAACAGCTACCTTGGAGTCCGGTAACATCAGCTCAATGGATGCAATAATTAAAAAAACCGGGGAACAACAAGAAAAGGACGTGATCATTGAGCGACAGCTGCGCTTTCAAAACCTGCTGATGAGCATCTCCACCAAATACATCAATGCAGATGTATCTGATATTGATGACCTCATTCAAAAATCATTACAGCAGATTGGGGAGTTCGTGGAGGCGGACCGTAGTTATATCTTTTCCTATGATTTCATCAAGAATACCACCAGCAACACCTATGAATGGTGCGCTGAAGGCATTGAGCCCGAAATACACAACTTACAGGAGGTGCCCGTGGACTTTATTCCCCAGTGGTTGGAAGCGCACAAAAAAGGAAAACCCTTTTATGTAGAAGATGTTGCCCAGCTTCCTAAAGACGGGGAGTACGGACTACGGGCCATATTAGAACCCCAGGGCATAAAGAGCTTGATCACCATCCCAGAGATAAAAAACAACGAGTTGATTGGATTTATTGGATTTGATTCCGTGCGCAAGATCAACCAATACTCCCAGAATGAACAGGATATTCTTTTTGTGTATGCCAATATGTTGGTGAACGTTTTATTGCGTAAGGAAAGTGAAGAGCGTATAGCGGAGCAAGAGGTAAAAAAAGAAGAACTCTTACAACACCTTTCCCAACAGAATCAAGAACTGAACGAATACGCCCATGCGGTCTCGCATGACCTTAAAGCGCCCCTGATCAATATCTATACCTTGATCACCTGGTTTCTGGATGACCATAAGGCCACCC
>CAKZLG010000339.1 GCA_937125035.1 uncultured Maribacter sp.
GCATTCAGCAGTCAACCCTTGAACTACCTCCCCTATGCCAGGCATAGGGAGCTTATTGCGGACGGTATTACCAACTTGAACAACGACTTCTACGTGAATAATGGCAGTAGTTCCCTATTTAGTGGAAAAGTTACTGTGGATGCCTTTCTGCCCGAAACCAATCAATCGGATATAGACGCCTATCCATTGCTGGTAAAAGGCAGTAATCATGGGGTGGCCGTACAATTGAACAGCGTTACTCCAACAAGACAGAATAATTTTATGTCGTTTTGGAACGGGTCCGATCAACCTATTGGCCGTATAGAAGGTTTTAGGGCCTTTAGTGATGTTAACCAAGGATTTATTTTAGAGGTGCTTTTGGACAATGAACCCACTGAGGATGATGCACAAGACCGCGAGGATGACGATACAACGCCCCCTGCAGCGGCACCGGGCGCTTTTGATGTTTATTTGAACAATGATTATTCCCTGAACCTTCTGTTGGAGTACATTGATCTCTTGGAAGCGTCTGCCACTTTCGGTTTTAATTTAGGGGCCTGTATTGCAGGGGTAGGCATTGCCGGCGACTGTGATGATGCAGCGTGGTCTGCCTTTATGATTTTCACCCAAGGGATACAAATCTCTTTATATGTGGCCTATAACGAAGCCAATGTGGGGGTGGCCTTTGAATCTGGTGGGGCGGATTATGCGGAATGGCTCAAAAAGTATGATGTTAATGAGACCATGGCCTTTGGCGATGTGGTTGGGGTCCGGGCAGGGGAGATATCCACCAAATTCACCACAGCAGATCATTTTATGGTAATTTCCCAAAACCCGATCGTTACCGGCGCAATGCCCCCGGCAGGGGAGGAGCATGCCTATAAGCGGGTCGCTTTTATTGGCCAGACCCCGGTAAAGGTATTGGGAACGGTGAACAAGGGAGATTACCTACTTCCTTCGGGCAATGGGGACGGTATGGCCATCGCCGTTGCCCCAGAAGCCATGCGCATCAATGATTACCAGCGCATTATTGGAGTGGCCTGGGAAGCCTACCAAGGCAACGACCTGTTTTCCTATATCAATACGGCCGTGGGCATCAATCAGAATGATATGGCAGGCGAAATCGCCGAAATGCAGTCGGTGCTGAACGCCATGCAAACCGCGTTGGTCCAGGCAAACCCCAATTACGAACCCGTATATTTTGATGTGGAAACGGTCTCTGTCTCCAACAATGTAAAGACCACTACTTCAAAAAATCTGGTGCAACTGGCCATGGAACACTACGGGGTGGACGCAACACGGGATAGGAAACAGGTAATGGCGGACATATCTGGTTTGATGGCCATGGAGGACGCCCAAAACGACTACTTCCAATTCTCAAAAATGCCCTATTTACAGGAAATGTTGGCAGACCCATCACCAGAAACCATTGAACAATATACCCAGTTTTATACCCGTGCCCTGGAACGTTTGAAATCTGAAGTGGCCCCAAGGTCCAATTGACGTGAAAACACCGGCACGGAGCATATCTTTTTCATAACCAGCACAACCTACCTTAGTTGAAGGGGATAAGGACCTGCAGCTGAATGTTTTTAGGAGGCAAATACGATGTTGAAAAGCGATAGTATTGGTAGCAAGTGGTGTGGGCTTATTAGAAAAACCGTATACGATAATTCATAAAATGTTGAATTATAGTCCTTTTGACATGGTTTATTTCCTTATAAGCCCTTGATAAATCCATCAAGATCCAAATCCTTGTTCACATCCAGTTTTTGCTTTAAACGATATTTAGAGGTGTGGATGCTGGAGGGCAATACATTAAGGATATCCGCAATCTCAGTATTGTTCAACCCCATTTTCACGTAGGAGGCCAAGCGTAATTCCTTATCGGTGATTTTAGGGTTGAGGCTTTTTAATTTTTCATCAAAATCTTGGTGCACTTCAGAGAAATAGGACTTAAATACCTCCCAATCCTTGTCCGCCGCACTTTGCTTTTTCAATAGCATAACAATACGCTTAAACTCAACCTTGAACTTTTCCGGGGAGTTCTTTACCTTTTCCAGATTGTCCTTTAATTCAGAAATAAACTTACTTTTTTGGACCAAATGTAGGGTCTGGCTGGCCAATTCCTTTTTCTTGTGTTCAATTTCCTGCTTGTAGATTTCCTCTTGCTTCTCCCTAGCAAGTCGGTTCTTTTTCATCCGCTGTCGAAAACCAAAAAACAATAATCCGGAAAAGGCCAAGGCGGAGAACATGCCTCCCGCATAGAGCCCTTTTTTTAGATTATTGATCTCCACTTCTTGGTTCAGGGTGGTTATTTCCTCTTTTTGAAGGGCAATCTCCGTCTCTTTCATTTCTGTCTGATATTGCACTTCCAAGAGATTAATTTGATCTATTTTGTTTTTTTCAAAAATGGAATCATGGGCTACAAAATGTCTTGTTCTATAGTCATAAGCGGCTTTAAAATTGCCCATGGCAGCGTAGGTGTCGGCAATCTTTAAAAGATTGCCCTTGGCTTCCACGTTGGATCCATTGGTGAGGGCCAGGTCAAGGCTTGCATCATAATTTTTCAAGGCTTCGGTGTAATCACCATTATTAAAATGAATATTGCCCATTTTGCGTAGTACAATGACCATGGTGGCTTGATCGTTTATATTCTCAGCTTGTTTAAAGGAGCTATTGTAATACTCTAGGGCTTTTTGAGCCTCACCTTTTTCAAAATAGACATCGCCAATATGACCAAGGTCTTCCGCTGCTTCTACCTGATAATCATTTTCAATAAAGAATTCCAGCGATTTAGAATAGAGCTCTAAGGCAGCATCATACCTTCTCTCTTTGTAAAAATTGGTGGCTATGTTTGATCTTGAAATAGCCACACCCCAAGGATTATCAAATTCCAAACAAACAGCTTCACATTTTCTAAAATATTCGGTGGAAAGGGCAAGATTACCTAATTCGGTATGTATATTGCCAATATTTAAATAGGCACTGGCTCTCATTTCTTCCGGGTCACCCATTTCTTTTGTTAATTGTATAGAAGTCATGTAACTTTCCAAGGCCTCATTCAATCTCCCCAAATGACGTAGAGGAATGCCCATATTATTATAGCATACCTCTTCCATAGGTTTGTTCTTTGCTTTGCCAAAAGAATCTATGGCCATTTCATGGTTTTTTACAGAAGCCAAATAGTTTCCGCTATTGGTATTGTACTTTCCTTGATCGTACAATAAATACCCCTGTAAATTGGCACTTATTTTTGTTCCATCAGCTACCACTAATGCAGAATCTAGATAAGGTTTAGCTTGTGCAGGGTTTTTTCTAACGTAAGTGTTAAATAGGGCGCGATAGGTCCAGATCAAGGCAGAGTCCTTTTGCTTGGGAACCAGACGTAATAAACTATCAACCCTTTCTTGCTCTTGGCCCAGGGTTGTCAATGAGGCCAATAGAATCCATAAGAGCGCCCAATTCTTCATAATAAATTCAGATTTAAAGTTAAAACACCTCGGTAATTCTGTTAAAAGTGCCTCTTTTATAAAGATAGTGCAACTAAAACCAGGAATTTGTACAAAAAGCCGTTGTCTAGGGTTTGTACAGACCAATGTCATACGCATGGAATAGTATTTGTTTTTTAAAATATTGATAATAAGATACTTATGATTTTACTGTACATATTTCTATTTTCTTTGTCTAGTCGTTTTCAGGTACCAAAACGCTGTTTTGTCCATGTTTTGTCTAGTATGGTTTTTAGGTTTCGCTAGGAAGGGCTTCTAGTTTTGAAGTGTTGAATCTTAAAAACCAAAGAATTATGAAAACTATTTATCAGCAAATTAGTACGTTATCTAAATTAATTTTCTGCACAACGGTTCTACTATCATTCTCTTGTAGTAAGGATGAAGTAACTTCTGACAATCCTAATGAACCACAATTTTCGAATAACGATGCCGACGACTTTAATGCATCCATGGCCCAGTTAAGCTTATTCGACCAAGAAGCGGAGTCTGCAATCGTGGAGACGGCATCAACTGGTCCGGAAAGAGAAGGAACAACCGAATTTGAGTGTTCTGCACAAACCTACAAAGGAGCGCTCGGTTTTGGTGAACTATTTACACTGGATCCTACTACAGACGTTATATATCCCGGGGCGATGTTGAAAGGAGAAACGATTCCAACGGGCGAATATGCCAGAATCAATGCAAATC
>CAKZLG010000340.1 GCA_937125035.1 uncultured Maribacter sp.
TGGAAATAAAATCGGGCGCCAGAACATTATCGGCATCCATGATCAAGGCCACATCATAGGTATCATCAGGCAGATCGGCCATGGTACGGTTCAATGCCTTTGCCTTGGTGCTTTTCTCAAAAGAGACCTCGTTAACGGTTATGGGCAGTTTCCGGAGGTCGTCCAAGGTTTTTTGCTGAAAGGAATCTGCGATAACAATGACGTCGTACAGTTCTTTGGGGTAGTCCTGCTCCAGGGCCTTCTTGGCCACATTGTAGATGACCGCATCTTCCTTATAGCCGGGAATGAACACCACAAAGCGGTTCTGTATATTCGTTAAAGGCTTTTTGGGGGTGAAGGGCAGATGGCCCATAACGGCAAAGAAGATCAAAAAGAAAACGGATGCCCCCAAATAAGCAATAAGGAGAAAATGTACTATATCTAAAACGATCATAATTGTGGATTGATGTTAATGTTACGGTTGCTTATATTCCAAACCACTCCTTTGTACAATGCAGAAAGATGTGCTTTGCTAAAGAGGTACTTTAGGGTGTTTTTGGGCAGTGAAACGATATGGAAGTACAACATGGCCAAAAGAAACATGGCACCACTACTGTTGCGTCTTAAAAAAAGTACCCTGTTACGGTTCAGGTAATAGGTTTTAAGCGGACTGTTCTTTCCGGTAGAGATGGACTCCTTATGCCAAATGGTGGAGTTGGGCTGGTAGTAAATGCTGTAACCGGCCTGCCGCACCCGCTCCGCAAAATCGTACTCCTCGTAGTACAGAAAATAGCCCTCGTACAACAGCCCCAGTTCTTTGAGGACGCTGGCCCTGATCATCATACAGGCGCCGTGGGCATAATGGGTCTCCTTGACCTTATCATGCTGTCCGTGGTCCACTTCCTTGTCCCCGTCACTTCCTCCCCTGGAGGTGATTGGGTTCAGGGCAGGGATTCCCGCATACTGGATCACGTTGTCCTCGTGGAAGTAGCGTATTTTGGAACTGGCAATACCTATTTTTTCATCGGATTCCATTAAGGACACCAAACTGTCCAGAAAATCAGGGGCCACTTCGGTATCGTTGTTCAGCAACAGCACATACTCCCCTTTTGCCTGTTTCAAGGCCAGGTTGTTGCCCCCGGCAAATCCGAGGTTTTCCTTGCTAATGATGAGCTCGATCTCCGGATACCGCTCTTTGATGACCTTTGGATCCTGGGTGGGAGAACCGTTATCAACCACCAAAATCTCCACATTGGGATACGTAACCTGCCGTAGGGATTCCAACATTTCGCAGGTAACCCCAGGCTGATCGTAGTTTACGCTTACTATGGACACCAAAGGTTGTGTGGGCACTGTTTTCATACCGTTTGTTTTGAGGTTAATTGGGCAATGGCATGGCCAATTTCCAAGACGTTGTTCTCCCAAGTATGGCCCTGGGCAAATTCCATGCGCTGCCGTTCCTTCTCTTCACTGTTCTCCTTCAATGCCTTTTCAATGAGCTGAATGTAATCGGCGGCCGTTTCCCCCAAATACACATGGTCTTTAAAGATTTCCATGGTGGGGGTTTTTGTGGCTATGGTGGGTTTGCCCATGGCCAGGTACTCATCTATCTTTCTGGGGTAATTGCCTATGGTAAGGTCGTTGACCACTTGGGGGTTCATGCAGACATCAAAATAGTTGATATAGGCGGGGAGCTGGTCCACATTCTTACTTCCCAGAAAATGAACATTGTCCAATTGGTGCAAGGCGCTTTTTTTAAACGCATCATCTTCCGGCCCTACCAAGACCAATTGCCAGTCGGTACGTGTTTTTGCGATTTCCACCAATAACCCTATGTCCAAACGCATTTCGGTCAAAAAACCGATATACCCGATTTTAACACCTTTGATGCTGGCCAAATCCTGGGGCTCCTCCACACCGTTTCGTGTAAAGAGTTCCAAATCGCAGCCCTGCCCCACATAATAGGCGTGCTTGTTATAGGGCCTAGCATAGTCCCTTAGGTAGGGGGAATTGGAAACCACCAGGTCGGCAGACCGTATCGTTTCCTTTTCCAACCGTACCCCATGTTTCTTAAAATATTCTTGGGTAATTAAGTTATCCCTAATGTAATATATGTTCAGTGCGGGCTCCAGCAATTCCTTTAAATAGACCCCCCTGAACATGGAGCTGTCATTGAAGAGGATGTAATCACTGAATCCCAGCTCTTGGGTAATCCTGCGTATTTCGTCTGCCAGTCTCTTCGTGTTAAGCCTATTGAAAAAATCATATACCGTTCTGCTACTGATCCAATTAATGGATTCGAAGACCATTTTTGGGTAAAAGGACCAAAAGGCATCACCAAGCTCTACCAAGCCGCTATTTCTTCCTTTGAGCACGGACAGTCTCCGCAAATCATTGGGGTCCGTGAACTGTCTTTTCAGAAACTTCTTCCGATCTAGGGGCACATTTACATAGATGACCCTGTTGTGCTGGGCAAGCACCGCTGCAATATTCTTACAGTTGCTGCCAATGGCGATGTCCCATGACTGCATTCCCACAATGACAATATCTTTTCCTTTGATCATAGTCTATTATTTTTCAACTGGTTTCGGTAAATATTCTTCCTTTGGCCTTTCAAAAATCTCGGGGGTGGACATGATGGCCATTGAGGCGTATATCAATAGTGAATTGGGCATTTGCCCCAACACCTCATTGCCATAAGAAGCTACCATAATACCGGCCATACCGGCAATGAGTGCGCTCATTCGCAACTTTGTTATGGGGTCTCGGATACGGAACATGACCTTTAAAGAGGCCATTCCTATAACATAGAAGAGAATTATAAGGTGCAGCACCAGACCTACAATGCCCATCTCTACCCAAATCATTACAAACCAGCTGTCCGTGGCCACATGGGAAAGAAAGGCATGGGGCAAAAAACGTTGGGCCTTATCCCCTCCATGGCCCACCCCACCGCCAAAGGGTCTTGAAGCCAGATAAGACTTTAGAATGGCTTGATTTTGTTTTCTCACCACCAATGACGGATTGTTGGGGTCAAAACCGGTTCTCATCCTTCTAATTTGGTCGTTCCCGTTGGCAATAGTGGTAAATTTGAAGAACACAAAGACCAAGGCCACAAAAAGCACCCCAGCCGTGAACACCTTTACGTTCTTTCTTAGGATAAAAAAGGTCATGAACCCAGCAAAAGGAACGGCAATGGCCCCCCTTGTTCCTGAAATGAGCATTCCATATAGGCCAAGAACGCCCACGGTAATAAAAAAGATTTTGGCCTTTCCCTTTTTCGTCATGGAGTAAATAAGGGCAACAACGGCAGAATAGGCCTGATGGGCACCATAATTGCCCGCATCTGTGTAAAACCCAAAAATTCTGAGCTTTCCAAAGAGCACGTGGGTCTGGGCGGCACCACCATCCAACCAGGCCTGCTCCGCGGCATCCACCCCAAAAAACAACTGGCCCATACCTTTTAAAGTGGCCAAAATGGAAAGTATGCCCCAGATATAAAGTAAGGTTTCTAATTTTTTGTTGGTATCGATGAACATAAGGGTAAGCACCACTACAAATAAAAAGTGGAACCCAGTACTTCTGCCGGCAATCCACGCCTCGGTGCTCCGGGCCTCAGGATTGATGAGCTGAAAAATAAAATACCCCAACCAAATGATGGCCAAAAAAGTAACGGGTTTGCTGGCGGGCGTCCAATCCACACGCTCCCTAAACCTTGAAAAAATCAAGGCCAAAAAAGTTAAAATCATGATTCCGTCCATAACAAATCCAATGGGAAAGGGCATTTGTATGTAGCGGGTAGAGCCCAATATCACAAAATTGAGGACAATGGCGGTGTAAAACCCAAGAATGGGATTTTTAAAAATAGCGTAGGTATAAATGCCCACAAAGAACAGGGCCAGAAGCATTATGGCCCCGGCCATTTTCATTTTCGCCATTAAAACAGCAATCAGGGCAATACCAACAAAAACCAACAGTATGGCTCTGCCACTGGCCATAAGGGATGAGCCCTGTAGCTTGTTAAACGGATGTATATGGTCTATGTCCGTATTCATGTTACTTATTGGCCACAGCGAAACGAGCGCGGGTCACTTTTTTAAACATTGTTTTGTAAAATTCCAATCCATTGGAAAAGATAGTGCGGTATTCCAAGGACAGCTCTTTGTTCAGGTAGTACATGCCCAGGGCAATGCCGATCAGGGTAAAGACAATGGAGGCCACAGCCACCAAGAACAGGGACTCAAACATAAAAACAGCAACAAGATCTCCCGTTATGTTTGCCACCACCATGACAAAAACCTTTATACTGTTGATTTTGGGCTTATTTATGCTGTCCAGGGCTATGCCCGTCATTCTGTCCAAGGGCAGCAGCAGTCCATAAAGGGCAAACACCCTTACAATGGCCACCACGTTGGCCCCGCTTTCCGGAGAGGCCTGCACGTACTGTTCCCCAGAAAGCACAAAAACCAATAGCTCTGCAAAAACGAAAACCCCCAAACTAAGCGCCATAAAAAGATAGGTCAAAGCGCCCGAGTAGGTGTAGAACAACTCTTTTACCTCTACCAAGTTTCCCTGAATGCTTGCCTTGGACATCTTGGGAAATGCCGTTGCCACAAAGCTTCGCAAAGGAATTTGGAGCAATTCTGTCAATTTAAGGGGTATGCTATAGAGGGCCACGGCAGAACTGCCCATAGCGCTTAGGCTGATGATGACCGTATCTGCGCTCACCAAGATATTGGAACCCATGAGGGTAAAGGTGGTATATTTCCCAAAGTTCAGGAGCGTCCTATTGGTCTCGGCACTGGCCTTGGTAATCAATTTGGTGCCATCCCATCCCAAGAAAATCGTCATAAGGGAGGTTAAGCCATTAATGACCAATAGAGCCACGACCAGTTGCTTCAACTCCATTTCAACAAAAAAGAAATGGACCAAGATGGTGAGAAAAAAGAGTCCGCTGTTCATGGTTTTGATCAGCAGCATCCTATCGTATTTACGATCGGCCTGTAAAACTACCAGTGCATTGTTCCAAGGCAGATTTAGAAAGGCCAAAATGGGGTACCACTTAAAAAACAGCTTATACGCAGAATTGGAAAGGGTATCATGGAAGATGTGATAGCATAGCGCAATACCCAAACTTATCAGGATGGTGGCACATATACCGATCAAAGCGTTAGAACCTATGTATTTGGTTCTTGAGGCGTCATCTGCTCCGGCCAAAAATCGTATCAGGCCTGTGTTGGTAATACCAAAACGAAACATTTCCACAAAAGTGCCCCCGGTAATGAACAGCACCCATTCCCCAAAAACATCCAAAGAAAGGCTCCTTGCCAATAATGCAAAACCCAAAAGCCCCAAAACGGCAATGACCACGTTGCCCATTAAGGATAGGAAGTTGTCTTCACGCGCTAATTTTTTGAGCATCTTCATGGCACAATTTTCTAAATCTGGTTTTTTGATAGGAACTGAAACCGGAATGCGGCCTTTAGCTTTTTTCTAAACTTGTTACGGCTTTTGGGCAAATCTCCCAAAACGGCCTCGGTCTCGTTTATCTGCACACCGTTTACCACAATGCCCATATTCGATGCCATGGTATCTTTAAAGTTTTTAATGGCTGCTTCATCCGCATCGCTCCATACCCTATTGGAGCGGCATACCATCATGGCGAGGTCTGCATTGGCAATTAAATCCGTAGGGTATTTATGATGGATTATGGCGGGAAGCTCAATGATCACAAAATCAGGGGCACGATGGGCTTGCCTGCCCTCCGCGACCAAAATATTGGTATAGTCCTTTGCATTGTAAAATGTATTGTCCAGGGCATAGCTGTAATGCTCCGAAGCTTGCAGGTAGGTTTCCACGGGCGCCAGAAAAGAATTTTCCAAGTCTATTCGCGTGTCCGGATACCCAAAGATTTTATTGATGATGGAAGATCTTGACCTTTGTTTAAGCGGGCGCTTTTTCTCCTTGTAATTGAGATAGAGCACACTGTTCCCCTCGGCTTTCAAGGTTCTGGCCATATTTCCGGCAATAACGGTTTTACCTTCCAATTTTTGGGTACTGAACACGGTTATGACTTTGGTCTTGCCTTCCTTGCCCTCTTTTCTAAAATGTTGTAGCACGTTTTGCACAATGATGCCCATTAAACGCTCCTTTACAAAGGCAAGATTCACGGCCCCAGGATTCAATAATATTTTTGGCATCATCCCCAAGGACTCCACTCCAATTTTTTTACTCGCCTTTACGGAATTCCTCAGGGTATC
>CAKZLG010000341.1 GCA_937125035.1 uncultured Maribacter sp.
CACTATTTCACGTTCTCATTTTCAGCCACAACCCGTTTTTTCTCGATCATATAGTAGACCAAGGGCACTACCAATAGGGTCAAAACGGTGGATACGATCGTACCGCCCATGAGTGAGATGGCCAAGCCCTGAAAGATCGGGTCGAAAAGAATCACAAAGGCACCAATGACCACCGTCCCGGCCGTTAGCAAAATGGGCGTGGTCCTTACGGCCCCGGCCTCTATGGCCGCTTGTTTCAATGGTATGCCGTCCGCCAACCGTAAATTGATAAAGTCAATGAGCAAGACCGAGTTCCGCACCATGATGCCCGCCAGGGCGATCATGCCTATGAAAGAGGTGGCCGTAAAGAAGGCACCCATGATCCAGTGACCAAGTACAATACCGATCAAGGACAGCGGTATGGCCACCATCATGACCACAGGGGCCTTGAAATTCTGGAACCACCCCACGATCAGGATATAGATGAGGATGATCGCACCCAAGAAGGCTATGCCCAGGTCTCGAAAGACCTCTAGGGTGATCTGCCATTCCCCATCCCATTTTACGGTATAGTCGTCCTCAAAATCGGGCTGGCCCAAATACATTTCTTCCAAGGCATACCCTTGGGGCAAGGGAATCTCCTTGAGCTTTTCCTCCATGCCCAGAATCGCGTATGCCGGACTCTCCAGTTCCCCAGCCATATCGGCCAAAACATAGACCACCCGTTTTTGGTTTTTGCGGTAAATGCTCTTGGCACTGGTCGTCTCTTTGATGTCCACCAAGTCCGCAATGGGCACCATGGTTCCCCTGTTGGAGGCAATGCGCAGTTGGGCAATATCATTGAGGGTGGATTTTTCCTTTTCATCCAAGGCCAGCACCAAGCCAACCTGTTTGTTGGCATCCTCATCGTACAAGGTGGCAATGGCCCTGTTGGAGAGTGCCATCTGCATTGTATGGGCAATCTGTTGGGGCGCCACACCATAGAGCATGGCCTTTTCGCGGTCTATGGTAAACTGGTATTCCTTTTGGTCTGCCTCTACCATCCAGTCTATGTCCACCACATCTTGGGTGTTCTTTAAAATGCCCTGTATGGTATCGGCTATGGCCATCTGTTGGTCGTAATCGGGGCCATAGACCTCCGCCACAATCGTGGAGAGCACGGGTGGTCCGGGCGGCACTTCCACTAATTTTACATTGGCACGGTACTTCTTGGCAATACGCTGTATCTCTGGCCTTAATAATTTGGCAATGTCATGGCTTTGGGCACTGCGCTCCCCTTTATCAATGAGGTTCACCTGTATATCTGCCATATTGCTGCCACCGCGCAGGTCATAATGCCGTACCAGTCCGTTGAAGGTAATGGGAGCAGAGGTGCCCACGTAATTTTGATAGTTCACTACTTCGGGCCTAGTGCGCAGGTATTGGGCAATTTCCTGGGCCACCACTCCGGTGCGCTCCAAAGTGGTGCCCTCGGGCATGTCTATGACCACTTGAAACTCGTTCTTATTGTCAAAGGGCAACATCTTGACCGCCACCGATTTGGTGAAAAAAAGTACCATGGAGCCCATAAGGAGCAGAAAGGTGCCCCCTAGGAACAACCATCTTTTGGAGCGGTTTTCAAGCAAGGGACGCTCAAATTTGTCGTACAGGTGGTAGATCAAGGTCTCTTCCAGAGGTTTTTCCACTTTTTCCGGCTGGCCCTTTTTGTCCTTTTCGCGCAAGAAAATGTAGCCCAGATAAGGGGTAATGGTCAGGGCCACGAAAAGCGACAATATCATGGCTATGGACGCCCCAATGGGCATCGGCGCCATATAGGGCCCCATGAGGCCAGACACAAAGGCCATGGGCAGGACCGAGGCAATGACGGTAAAAGTGGCCAAAATTGTGGGGTTGCCCACCTCGTTGATGGCATATAGCGCAGCTTGTTTAAAGGGCAGGCGCTTCATTTTGAAATGACGGTGCATGTTCTCCGCTATGATGATGGAATCGTCCACCACAATGCCCGTTACGAAAACGAGGGCAAAGAGCGTAATACGGTTCAGGGTATAATCCAGCATGTAATAACTGAGCAGCGTCAGGGCAAAGGTGATGGGCACGGAGAGGAAGACCACCAGGCCGCCGCGCCAGCCCATGGCCAACATGACCACAAAGGTCACTGCAATGATGGAGCCGATTAGGTGCAACAGCAGTTCGGACACTTTGTGCGATGCCGTTTCGCCATAATTACGGGTCACTTCTACATGCACGTCATCTGGGATGAGAGTGGTGCGCAAATGATCTACTTTGTCCAGAATCACTTCAGCGATCTTCATGGCATCGGCGCCCTTGCGTTTGGCCACGGAGAGTGTTACCGCAGGGTACTCGGCCCGGTAGTCGGTTGCTTTTTCACTGGCCTGGCCAAAGCCAAGGCTCACGTAATTTTGGGGCACCTCGGGTCCATCCAGGATGGTGGCTACCTGTTTCAGGTAAATGGGCCGGTCTTGTTGCACGCCCACCACCAGGTTTTCCACATCCGTCACTGAGCTCAGGAAATTGCCCGTGCTCACCAGGAATTCGGTATCGTTCTTATCAAAACTGCCCGCTTGCAATTGGGCATTGTTGGCCCGCACCATTTCGGCCACTTTGAGGAAATCCAGTCCGCTGGCCGCTAGTTTGTCCTTGTCCAGCACCACCCGCAATTGGCGTTGTTGGCCGCCTATTTTTTTCACAATGGCCACCTCGTTCACTTTTTTGATCTCGCTTTCCAGCTCCTGTGCCATCTGGCCCAACTGGTAGCCGCTATAGTTTTCGCTCCAAAGGGTAAGGCCCAACATGGGCACATCATCAATGGCACGGGTCTTTACCAACGGAAACGTAACCCCCTGGGGCATAATGTCCATGTGCTTGTTGATCTCATTGTAGAGTTTAACAAAAGAACGCTCAATATCCTCGCCCACATAAAATTGTACGATCACCATGCCCTGTTCCTTCATGGAGGTGGAGTACACATACTCCACCCCTTTGATGTTGGATATCAGTTTCTCCAAGGGCTTTACCACGCGATTCTCCACTTCTGTGGGACTCGCCCCGGGGTAGCCCACAAAAATATCGGCCATGGGCACATCGATCTGTGGTTCCTCCTCCCGAGGGATCAAAAAGGAGCTGTACACCCCAATGACCATGAACACGATCATGAGCAGCACCGTTAACTTACTACCTATGAACAACTTGGCAATCTTGCCTGCAATTCCTTCTTTCATGTCTTCGTTTATTTTCAGTTGGGCGTTTCCCCCTGCTCAGGGCAAGGCGGGTCTGGCTTTGCACTTTTACGCTTCGGCAACGTTGTTGCCTGCAGGGTAACCGTTTCAATCCCTGTCTGCCGACAGCCAGGTCTTACGCAGGTTATCGCCTATGAACCAGTATTGTTTATTCTGTGACCACTTTGGCCCCGTTGTACAGTTTGCCGTCCGCCTTCACAATGTAGGGCTCGTTGGCCGAAAGGCCAGAGAGCACTTCCACAGCATCCCCAAAGGTGCGGCCCAGGCGCAACCAGCGCAAAAGGGCGGTATTGCTTTGGCTCACCGTATAGACCCCGCTCAGCTGTCCGTTTTCCACCACGGCCTCCAAAGGGATCATGATCGCGTTGGCTGCCGCTTTTCGCTCCACTGGAAACTGTACGGTGGCGTACATGCCAGAGAGGATATTGGCTTCCGTTTCCTCCAGCACTACCTTTACCATATACTGGCCGCCAGTGTTCTTGGCAGAGGTGCTCACCTCGGTCACGGTACCCTTGGCCACGTGGTTCAGGGCTTTGATCAGCACCTGGACCTCCGTATTGTTCTTGATGCCCAATATCTCCGATTCCGGTACCATGGCCATGACCTGATACTTTCCGGGGGCTTCCACTTCCAACAGGGGCATGCCCGGATGGGCCATGTCGCCGGCCTTGATGAACCGGTTGGTGACCACCCCGCTGAAGGGTGCACGAATGTTGGCGTAGGACAATTGGGCGTTCACCTCATTCTTCATTTCCTTGGCTGCGTTGAGTCGCGCTTGGGCCATTTCATACTGGGCCGTGATATCGTCCAGTTCCTTCGGGGAGGCACTGTTCTCTTTAAATAGGGCCGTATACCGGTCAAAGTCCTTCTGGGCCCTGTCAAAGGCCGCTTGGGCTTCCATGATGCCGGCATTCACCTGGGCCAATTTGGCGGAGACATCCGTATTGTTGATGCTCAACAACAATTGTCCGCTGCGTACCTTGTCGCCCATGTCCACATGGATCTTGTCCACATAGCCCATCATGCGGGTACTGATATTGGCACTGCTGATCGCTTCAATTTTACCACTGGCCGTCACGAAATTATGGTCTGTTGGGCCTGCTGCCGTCCCTACTTCCACGGAAATGGCCGTTGTTGATTCTGCAGCACCCTTAGGGGCATTGTTTCCGCAGCCCGTAAAGGCGAGCGTCATTGCCAAAAGGGCTATTGGTATGTATGTTCTGTTTTTCATGGTATTCATTTCAAGTATCACTTTTCTTGGGTGTTTGTCGTCTTCTTTTGTTTCGTTTTCCTTTTCTGTATTTCTTTCTTTCTGCCCATGGACGCTTTCACTAGAGCGGCACTTATCTCCTTTGAAATAGGGGTTAGGGGGCCGTTAAGAATTGTACATAGGCCATGGCATAGTTGTGTTGGAATATGGTGGCGTAATACTCCAAGCGCTTTTGGGCCAACTGTGTTTCTGCCATGAGGAGGTCCGTGGTCTTTTCCAGTCCCTGTTCAAACCGGTTGGTGCGTATGCGGAGCGATTCCGAGGACTGCTCTAGCGCCAGGGCCGTGAGCTCCAAGTTGTTCTTGGCATCTTGGAGCATGCGCAGGGCCCTGTTCAGCTCCACCTGACTCTCGGATTTGTACTGCTGTAATTGTAAGCGCGATTTTTCCAGTTCCGCCCTACTTTTTTGCGATTTGCCGAAGCGCTTGCTGCCCTCTAGGATGTTCCATTTAAGTTCGGCCCCAAAGAGATAACCATCGGCCCCGCCTTGAAAGAGCTGGTCATCATGTAGCTCATAGGTGCCAAAGGCGTTGAGGCGCGGTAAAAAGGTCATCTGGTCTGCCCGGTGCAGTTGCTCGTAGGCTGCTGTGGCCGCTTCCATGGCCTGGATGTCCGCCCGGTTCTCCGTAAGGCCTTCTATGGGAACGGGCCCTGCTTCCGTGGGCCATACGATCAGGGAGTCCTTGGGTTTCAGCACGGCATACGTATCCGCGTTCATGAGCACGGAGAGCTGGTTACTGGCGTTGAGGATGTTGCTCTGGGCATACTGCAATTGGTTCGCTATTTCCGTGGCGCGCACCTGTACGGCCAAAACGTCCGAACGCTGAAGATAACCCTGCTGCAGACTGTTTTCTGCAATGCGGAGGTTCTCGGCGGCCGTCTTTTGGGCCTTTTGCAGCACCTCTACCGTTTTGTAGGCCAGTTGCAGCTGCATGTAGGCCTTCTCCATTTCAAGGGTCATGTACTGCTCTGTGCGTACGGACTGCAGTTCCGTTGCCCGCAATTGGGCCTTGGCCGCCTTACGCTGGTAGATGCCGTCCACATTGATGAGAGGCTGCTCTATGGTAATGCGGGTGGCAAAGTCCTGTACCTGTGCCGGATTGTTCAATTGGTTGGGGTCAAAATCGCCGGGCGTAAGGATCGCTTGGTTGAGTCTTGAACCAAAGGCCATGAGCGGGTTGGTGGTGGCAATGCCGGTATGGCTGATGCCAATGTTGGGCAGGATGATGGCGTTGGTCTGCTGCACATCGCCCTTGGCGGCCATGATCTCCTTTTCGGCGATCTTTAGGTTGTTGTTTTGCTCCCTGATCTGGGCAAGAGCATCTTCTTTAGTGATCCATTGGGGCTCTTGTGCCATCCCTAAGGGGGCCAGGGCCAAAAAACCGATGATGAATAGGTAATACTTCATGTTCCTTCGTTAATTCGGGACAAAAGTAGGGGGGGCATTTGGCCTACACAGTAACCATTGTTACCAACGGCTATTTTTGGCGCCTTCATAACAGCATGGAAAGGCCTCGCGTTGCATTGGAAAAGATTTGTTTCAACGTTTTGCGGGTAGGGCCTGGGGAGTGGGAGGAAGGGAACTGCTTTGCCTTGCAGGTCTTTCAATAAGATCTTTGGGCTTAATTTTAAAGGGAGGGCGGTTTAAGGGATGCTCTTAATTGCAGGCCATATTGCGCTTCAAGAACGGGTTGGACATAAAATATGGATCCTTTCTTTGGATATTTATCGTTCTTCAGCCAAAGCAAGGACACTTGAGCGTGGTGCGCTGCCCCCAATTAAAAATGATTTATATTTAGATCTGAACATCACATTTCACGTCCATGAAGAAAAAACTGTTGCTCGGCTTAAAGATATTAGGGGGGCTGCTCCTGTTCCTTTTGGTGGTTGGGTTCTTTGGCTATCGCTATATCAACGCTACATTTCTCAATTTTGAAAAGGAATACGCCGAACGTACTAACTTCAAGGAATTGAGTGCCGATGGCCATCCATTTTTGGATAGGAACAACAATGGCAGACTGGATGTCTATGAGGACGACAGACAACCAATGGAAGTCCGTGTTTCCGATGTCCTATCTCAAATGACCTTACAAGAGAAAATACATCTATTGAAAGGTTCGGGCATTGCTTCTGCCATGGGGCAGGGGGAACCTGGAGGTATTCCCGGGGCCGTGGGCACCATCGTTCCTACCCCAAGACTGGGCCTTCCTACGCTCTATCTTTCTGATGGTCCAGCGGGACTTCGCATTCTGCCCACTAGGGAAGGGGAGGAGCGGACCTATTACTGTACGGCCTTTCCCATTGCCACCTTATTGGCCTCCTCATGGAATGAAGATCTAATGTATGAAGTGGGCCATGCCATGGGAAATGAAGCCAAGGAATATGGCATTGACGTAATTCTTGGACCAGGGGCCAATATCCACAGGCATCCCCTTTGCGGGCGCAATTTTGAATATTTCTCAGAAGATCCCTTGCTTTCCGGTTATATGGGGGCGGCCGTTGTCAATGGTATTGAAAGCAATGGTGTGGGCACCTCTGTTAAACACTTTGTGGCCAATAATCAGGAGACCGAACGTTTTGTGAACAATGCCATGGTTTCCAATAGGGCACTACGCGAAATTTATCTAAAAGGTTTTGAGCACATTGTGGAGAAAGCACAACCGTGGACCATCATGTCTTCCTACAATAAGATCAATGGCATTTATGCCTCGGAACATAAAGAACTACTAACGGATATTCTTCGTGATGAATGGGGATTTGATGGGTTGGTCATGACCGATTGGTTTGGGGGCAGAAATGCTCCTGCACAGATAACCGCAGGTAATGATCTACTGGAGCCCGGAACCAAAAAGCAATGGGATGCCCTAACGGAAGCTGCGCAGAGTGGAACACTCCCGGAAGAGGATATTGATCGGGCGGCCCAACGCATTCTAACGCTGGTATTCAAAAGTAAAAAAATGGAACGTTATGAATATCAAGAGCAACCGAATTTGGAAGCCCATGCGCTGATTACCCGTCAATCTGCTGCCGAAGGTATGGTATTGCTCAAGAACGAAGCGGTATTGCCGCTGACCAATGTATCCAATGTGGCCTTATTGGGCGTAACGTCCTATAGCTTTATTGCTGGGGGCACCGGTTCCGGGGATGTGAACGAGGCGTACACGGTTTCCTTGGAAGAAGGATTGGCCAATGCGGGATTTGTTATCAATGAAAAAGGAAAAAAAGCTTTTACCGACCATAAAACGGCCAACATGGAAGGATTTAAAAAACCAGAGGGCATGCAAGCCCTTTTCAGTCCCTTTGCTCCGCCCGAGATGCATTATTCCAAGGACCAACTGAACGCCATAGCATCAAGCTCAGATGTTGGTATCCTCACCTTGGGGAGAAATGCGGGGGAAGGGGGTGATCGGCAGGAAAACGATGATTTTCTCTTGACCGAAACAGAACAGGATATGATCAAAGCCGTTACGGAAGCTTTTCATACCGCTGGAAAGAAACTGATCGTTGTTCTGAATATTGGGGGCGTTATTGAAACCGCATCATGGAAAGATCGGCCCGATGCCATTTTATTGGCTTGGCAAGGCGGTCAAGAAGGGGGTAATTCCGTGGCGGATATTTTAAGCGGTAAAGTGAACCCCAGTGGCAAATTGCCCATGACATTTCCGGTGCATTTGGCAGACCATGCGGCGCACGCCAATTTCCCCAAAAACCCTAAAATGATGAGTATGAGAACAATGGCGAAAAATCTACTTTTTTCCCAAGAGGAAAAACCAAATGTAGATAGGGTGAAGGATGAGGATTATACAAAGTATGAGGAGGGCATTTATGTAGGTTACCGCCATTTTGACAAAACAGACAAGGAGGTTTCATACCCTTTTGGGTTCGGGAAGAGCTATACCCATTTTGAATATGGCGCTATGGACATAGCAACAGAGAATGACACCATAGCCATTTCCTTGACCATAAGAAACAAGGGGGAGGTGCCGGGCAAAGAAGTGGTTCAGGTGTATACCCAAAAGTTGAGCTCTGGTGTAGACCGACCTGTACATGAATTGAAAGGCTTTGCAAAGACCCGATTACTTCAGCCGAATGAGATCGATAGTCTGGTCATAGACATTCCAGTAAAGGAATTGCGGTATTGGAATGAAAACATCCACGGTTGGACCATGGAAGAAGGAACCTATCTCATAAAAGCTGGGGCTTCTTCAAGAGATATGAGAACCGTAGGGGAAGTGACATTTTAGCAAGAGTAGGCAACTAGCCCTTAAAAGAAGCGTAACCAAAACGGCTCCCTTTTCTTGGATGCAGGGTAATGATGAAATTATTAAAAAGGTTGTTATGAACCACTGGCAGCAGCCCTTCGGGTTTGCCCATTCCTATTTTGTGTAAAAAGACACTCCATTTCTTATATGGCGAGCACTTTATCAACTGCGCCGACAAATTGAATATTGGCGATAAGCTCTTTGCGGGAGATGATACCCTACTAGGGTAAATGACCAGTCGTATCCAACCTCCCCAAAAATTAACCTAAGCTTAAACTGGGCGCAATATGCTATTTTTGGATTTTGACCACCTTGCAATAAAATATGACGTTATGGTCCGCCTTCTCTCCACCCTTTGTATTTTATTACTTTGTGTTTTCGTCTCTGCCCAGGAAAAACCCACCATTTACATCGACATCCCCACTGACAAAAAACCATGGAACCATATAGCGTGGAACGCCTCCCCGTCCCAGTTTCAATTTGCCATCGTCACGGACCGCACAGGCGGGCACCGCCCCGGTGTCTTCCCCATGGGCATCCAAAAACTGAACCTGTTGCAGCCAGAATTTGTCATGAGCGTGGGCGATCTCATTGAGGGCTATACCAAGGACACCGTGCAGCTGAATACGGAATGGAAGGAGTTTATGAGTTTTATAGCGCCTTTGGAAGCCCCTTTTTTTTACGTGCCTGGCAATCATGATATTACCAATGAGGTGATGGAGGCCAAATGGAAGGAGCTCTTTGGGGTCTCCTATTACCATTTTGTATACAAAGACGTACTCTTCCTTTGCCTCAATTCTGAGGACAATCTCCGGGGCGCCGGTAGAGGCACCATTGGCGATACCCAGTTTGAGTACATCAAAAAGACCTTAAAGGAAAACGCTGGGGTAAAATGGACCTTGGTCTTTATGCACCAACCCCTCTGGATACAAGAGGATACCCAACGCTGGAAAGATGTAGAAGCGCTGCTGCAGGGCCGTGACCACAACGTCTTTGCCGGTCACTACCACCGTTATTGGAAGACGGAGCGCAACAACGGAAAATACATTGCCCTGGCCACTACTGGTGGCGGGAGCCCTTTGCGGGGCAAGGCGTATGGGGAGTTTGATCATGTGGTCTGGGCCACGATGACCGAGGAGGGCCCGATCTTGGCCAATTTGTTTCTGGACGGTATTTGGGACGAGGACGTGGTCACCGAGGAATTGGTTGACCTTGTCCGCAATCGGCCCTTCCCCTTACAAATCGAACCTATTTACCTCGAAAACCCTTCCCCGGGTGAAATGACCGCCCAAGTCAAGGCCACCAATAGTAGTGATACCCAAATGCATGTGGCGTTGACCGGTTACGTGCACGACCACCTTTTTTATGAGCTGGAACAGACCGAATTTGTGGTAGCACCCAACAACGTAGCCACGTTTGACCTAAAGATGAACAACCCTGGCCAGACCCCCTTGTCCAACATGTCCGCCTTTACCGTGCGGGCAGACATTACGTATGCCTTTGAAGCACAGCCCAATGTACAGTTTGCTTCCGACCTTAACTATCAGCCCTTTGAAAGATACCGTCTAAAAAAGTTGGCAGGCCTTACTGTGGATGGCGATTTGAAAGACTGGAACGATGCCGAATGGACCGCTGTGGACCATTGGCAGGGCTCCCCTTTTGACTATGACGGCCCAGCCGATGGTTCCCTAGCCTTTGCCACTGCCTATGACGAGGATTATTTCTATGTGGCCGTGCTCCTGACCGACAATGATCTTGTGGTGGCCGAAGACGCCTCCTACTGGGATCAGGATGGGCTTGTTATAGGGTTGGATGCCCGCCCCAAGCACCAGAGTGCCTATAATCATGGAGAAGGCCGTGGTAGGGACTGGATTGCCTACCTCAGGACCTTTAAAAGCCAAAATCCCGTTTACGAGGAAGCCCGCCTTCCGGCCAAGGTAACCTCAGTGGTAAAACGAACGCCAACTGGCGCCAGCCTGGAAGTGGCCTTTTCCATGGACTACATTGAAAAAATCGGTGGGGCCAATTGGTCCACCGTAAGGTTGGGCCTAGGGTATTACGACCATGACGCCGGGGATGATGCTGCCACCACACATTTCTGGTACCCTGCCTGGAATACTGATGCCGATGTGCCAGGCTCCGGGATGCTGTTTAGGGAATAGGGGTTTTCTTTTCAATGTAACGGAGGCCTTGGTGGAGGACCATGCCCACGTTGCTGGTAATTTCCGCAAGCGGTTTATGGGTCCTATACGGGGGTCTAAAAATCTTGGTGCCCGTAAAAGGAACACATGTTACGGGGCTACAGAAGACAAACACCATGGGCCTTGCACAGGCCAACAAGGCAATGCACCTCTCGGTCATCGCCTACAACTTGAAGAAGTACCTCAAATTCGACCAAAAATCTATAAAAAGTGGGGCGGGAACGCTTGCTTTGACCGGATTTGTGAAAAAGGTCGCCCTACGTCTGTTTTCGGCTTTACCAAGGCATCGAAAATTGACTTTTCAATACTGATACGGCAAGAAAAAAACCCCTTAAAGAGGCTTATACTGATCCGTTTTTTTAGGGATCAATGTCTTGTGCAACGGTTAGCATTGTTAGCCACTGGCATTATTTTCGAGCTAAAAATTCTTTCGCAGTTAAAACAGGAATTTTCGAATTTTTAAAGTCCTTTTTATTCCGTGTTATAATTACATCTATTTGATTTTCGATTGCTGAATAGTATTGAAGTCCATCCTCAAAATCCGGAAAAGTATCATCGCTTAAAGCTAATTCTGTAATCTTATCATCTAAACTTAATAACTCAACGAGGACTTTAAATTTCCTCAATATTTCCCTCGCTCCTTTTGCTGATTTGAGTTTGGAAAGAATATAATTTGTGTTTGCAAATGTTAAAGATGAAATAGTCAGTTCTAATTCTTTTTTGTCCGCACGAGAAAATAAATCAGCAGCTTCGTCATAGAATTTATCTCTTTTTGAGAGTAAATCTATCACAATATTTGTGTCAATTAATAACCTGCTCATTTGTATTTCTCAATTAGATAATCAGTATAAGCATCTTTTACATCAAAATCCTCATCAAGATTAATTACTCCACTTAAACTTTCAACTAAAGGTGTGATTTCCGTTGAATTTCTTTTCCGCTTGGTGAGTGTAGTTAAATAAGATTCGATAAGTTTCGACAAGCTAATATTATTTGATTTGGCATAATTCTTTGCACTTTCGATAACTGATTTGTCTAAACTTAATGTCAATTTTTTGTCCATAACATTTGTTTTACGTATAAATTTAATAAATTATTACGTAAATTGGGTTTTATCACGAATTTTTTTGCTTGTGGCTAACGTTCTAGCTATGAACAGTACGGGGGCAAGTAAGCACTTCATATTCCCCCAAAGCCCGTAGCAAAATCTTTTTGTTTTGGTTTATTTTTCTGGTTTAAAGCAAAATCAAAAAGATTTTGCGGGCCTTATAAAAATACGTAAACCATTGGATTAAGCCCGAAGCCCGTATTGTTTATAGGTTTTGTGTGTGCCCAGCATGGGCATCTTTTGAACTACAGAAATGTAGTTAATTAATCTAGAGGGTGCAAGTTCCTTATGGGCGTTGGTAACGCCCTGAACCATTAGTAAGCCGCAAGGGTGGTAACCGCGAGGTTACATCTGAAGGAAGCGGGACTACAAAACTCGGTACCGACGAACAGGAACCGTATACAGAGGCATAGTTACTTGGGTAAGCAAGCACATCATTGTGAAGTCCGAAACATATTCAAGTGATGACCGAAGTAGTAGATGCAGCAGGAATCGAGTGAAAGAAGATGTTCTTACCCCGAGAAAATTCGGGGCAGGCTCTGGGGAGGTCTCCCTAGTTACGTGTAACTACATGGAGAAGTCAGCAGAAGTCATAGTACTTACGGGAAACGAGCAGGGGCAGCCCCCTATAGGTCTCACAAGTAAGGAAGGACCGAACGTTGGATCACGTCTGGATTCGTATAGGAATCCGTTACTTGGATAGCCTATACCTAGAAAGACAAGAACAGAACAAATGATAGCAAAAGTAGAAGCCGCCAGAAACTTGAGCGAGGCCTGTAAAAAGGTAGTGCGCAATAAAGGATCGGGAGGAATAGACGGGATGCCCACAACAGAGTTGAAGGCATTTATAGATGCCCACCGCTCAAAAGTGGTGCGCCAACTTATTTCCAAAAGCTAACGACCAGATGCTATCAAAGGGGTAGCGATACCCAAGCCGAATGGCAAGACCAGATTACTGGGAGTGCCAACGGTAGTGGATAGATGGCTCCAACAAGCGGTAGGCCAGCAACTGGTGATTCATTTCGAACTGGATTTCGAGATGGAGAGTTACGGTTTCCGCCCAAGGAAGAACTCAACAGGCGGTATTGAAAAGTCAAGCGTACATCAATGATGGCTACCAAGACCTAGTAGATATAGACCTAAAGAGTTTCTTCGATGAAGTCCAACACTATAAACTACTTCAGTTTATTTATAACAAGGTTAAATGTCCGACCACCTTATGGCTGATCCGTAAATGGCTTCGCGCGCCCATTTTAAAGAATGGACGATTGCATAAGCGCAGAAAAGGATTGCCACAAGGCAGCCCATTAAGTCCGTTACTGTCCAATATCATGTTGGACCAATTGGACAAACATCTAAAAACACGAGGGTTCAGGTTTATCCGCTATGCCGATGATTTCAGTATTTATACAAAATCAAAAGCAGCTGCACGAGCGATAGGGAACGAGGTTTTTCTTTTTCTAAAAGAGAAATTGGATCTGCCTGTCAACCGAGCAAAGAGCGGTATCCGCAGACCCTCTACATTCAAGGTGTTGGGTTATAGGTTTACGCCAGTATATAAGAAAGGCGTAAAGGGCCATTATCAGTTAACAGTAAGCGAACAGGCTTGGCAAACACTTAAACGCAAGCTCAGGTATCTTACCAAGAAAACGCTGCCATTGTCATTGGCGGAAAGGTTACAACGGCTAAAACCCATCTATAAAGGATGGTTGAACAATTTCCGATTAGGGAATATACACACCAAACTTAAAAAGCTGGATGAATGGCTACGTAACCGACTACGCTACTGCATATGGCACGATTGGAAGAAACCAGAGCGCAAACGCAAAAATCTCATTGGCTTAGGTATAAAACAGGGACAGGCATATGCTTGGAGCAGGACAAGAATGGGAGGATGGGCAGTAGCCCAAAGCCCTATACTTAGAACTACTATTACTGAAAAACGCCTAGGCAAAAGAGGTTATCAAAGTATGCTGGCGTACTACCTTAGTGTAAAGTTCTGATATAACGAACCGCCGTGTACGAGACCCGTACGCACGGTGGTGTGAGAGGCGCAGTCCGTTCC
>CAKZLG010000342.1 GCA_937125035.1 uncultured Maribacter sp.
TGGTGATTGCTATTTGCTTGCTTTTTTATTTGATCGCACAGCGTCCGTCTAAGGATAGGATAAAAAAAACGCTGCCGCTTACGGCCACTGAAACCAGCGAACTTTTATAAATACCTTGATCATGAACCTAAAAATAAGCCTCTTTTTTCCATTCCTTATCCTTATCCTCATGCAAACCGAAGCACTTGCCCAAGATTGGGCCGATTTAAAACATTTTAAAGCGGCCAATAAGAACGTGCCACCACCCTTGCCCGAAGAGGACCGTGTGGTTTTCATGGGAAATTCCATTACCATAGGATGGCTCAATGCGCGGCCTGAATTTTTTGAAGGAAAGCCATACATCAACAGGGGCATCAGCGGACAGACAACGCCCCAGATGTTGGTGCGTTTTCGGCAAGATGTGATCGACCTACAGCCCAAAGTCGTGGTACTACTCGCCGGCACCAATGATATTGCTGGCAACACAGGGCCTTCCTCGCTACAAATGATCATGGACAATTTAAAAGGTATGGCGGAATTGGCCCATGCCAATGGAATCAACGTGGTCATGTCTTCCGTACTGCCTGTATTTGATTATCCTTGGAAACCCGGTTTGGAACCCGCGGACAAAATTGTGCAACTGAATAAAATGATCAAGGCCTATTCCGAGGAAAACGGACATGTTTACCTGGACAATTTCTCGGCCATGGTAGATGCACGCAACGGCCTTCCCAAGGCCTATGCAGAAGATGGTGTACACCCCAATGTGGCAGGTTACAAGGTCATGGAGCCCTTGGTGGAAAAAGCCATAGCTAAGGCGTTGCAATAAGCATGTATCGATTACGGAAACAGTAAGGGAAAGAACTTGCCCGCCATTTTTTGCCCCTTGGGAATGGGTGGCACACCTTTTAACAGTTCCCCATTTGTATTGCTCACGGTGCCATCGGCAAAAACATTCAGCACAAAGGCCCTTCTTGGTTTTTTACTGGTATTGGCATAAGAGCCATGGACCAGCAAAGGATGGTGAAAGGTGGCATACCCCTTTTTAAGGGCGATGGGTGTGGGGACAAAATCCTTTTTTTGCTCTTCGGTAAGAAAGTCCAAGAGCCCATCCATATTCCCTGCCAATTCCGGGGCATCCAAGAGTCCCCAGGTATGGCTTTTTGGAATATAGTGCAGACACCCATTTTCTTCATCGGCATCGTCAAGACCTGTCCAACAGGTAAGGTGCTGCATGGCCACGGTACGTGTCCAATAGGAATAATCTTGGTGCCATGCCACTACCCCACCGTGCTCTGCGGGTTTGTAGAATAGTTGATCGTGCCAGAAGCGTACCGGTCTGTTGTCCAGTAATTGATGTGCCGCCATTACAAAAGCGGGGTTCCAAAGGATATCATGAAAGGATTCCTTGATTCTCCAATGGCCCAATGAATGGAAAAGTACATCTCCAGATGCTTGGGATTCATTGGTATGAAACTCATAGAACAATGCGTGCCGCTCATGATCGGGGTCCATGATCTCCATAAGATCGCTGCGCAGGCTGGCAATCTGTTCTTCATTCAAAAGGGGTACCCCTGCCACATATCCATATTCGTGATAATGGTCCACCTGATCTTTTGACAGCCGGTAAGGTGCCCATGCTTCCTTTCCCTGCGGAGTTTGGAACAAGGTTGAGATGGGTTCATGGAAATCTGCTAAATCCTTCATTTTATTCGGTATTAAGTTGATAGGGTCATGCCACCGTGTTGACCAAGGTACCTATGCCGTCTATGGTAATGGCCACCTCGTCATGGGACTGCAAGGTAAAATCGTCTGGCGGAATAATGCCCGTTCCGGTCATTAGGTAGACCCCCAGGTCAAAAGAGCATTCCCGGAACAGATAATCCACCAAATCGGTCAATTTTCGCTTCATTTGGTCAATGGCAATACGCTCTTCAAACACTGGGGCATTATTTCTCGTAATGACCAAAGTGATTTCTGTAGAAGGCGAAATGGGGTGTTCCGGCACCAATAGACATGGGCCCAGCGCGGCACTGCCCGTATAGGTCTTGGCCTGTGGCAGGTACAACGGATTTGCGCCCTCAATAGACCGTGAACTCATGTCGTTGCCAATGGTGTATCCTTCTATACTTCCCTGAGAACAGATGAACAAGGTAAGTTCAGGCTCTGGTACATCCCAACCGGAATCTTTCCGAATCCTTACCTTTTCATAAGGACCAACCGTACGGGCTGCCGTTGCCTTGAAAAAAAGTTCTGGCCTCTCTGCCTCGTAGACCTTATCATAAAAGGTGCCGCCACCTGCTTCTTTACTTTCCGCCATCCGCGCCGTTTTACTGCGCATATAGGTGACCCCAGAGGCCCACACCTCCTGCCCTACAATGGGCTTTAAGAGGTCCCGTTGACCAAATGATTGCAGCACCGGCTCCAAATGCGTCAGCTCGTTTAAGATAGCGGTATGCAGCTGAGGCCTATTGATAAAGGCATCCCAATCTTTCGTTGGCACATGAAATAGCTTGGCATCATGCTCAACAACGATTTTTTCAGGGAATCTATAGATTTTCAAAATAAGGTCTTATTAAGTTTAGTAAGTAAATTACAAAATTAATTCAATTTTCAATGTACTCTTTTTAACGGGAATTCCTCCTTTCTTTTTCAAAGCTGCATGTGGTTCCGCCAAATCATCCATCATGAGATCAATAGGGATGGGAATGACCCCATCCTCCGTTTCTTTTCCTTATTTTTAGCAAATTTTTAAATGAAAAGGATGAAATATATTCTCGCTTTTGCGCTTGCCACAGGGGTGCTTAGCTGTAATTCCGCACAGCATACAACAGAAAAGCAAACAAGGGATCAGGGGGACCCTGTAACCTACGCGGCCTCCATCACAGAAAATGAACTTCGGGAGCATTTATACATTTATGCTGCAGATTCGCTAGAAGGAAGGGACACGGGAAGCCAAGGCCAAAAAAAGGCAGTGGCCTACCTTAAGGCACAATATGAAGAAATGGAAATAGCCCCGGCCTTGGCCGAAGAGGGATACTTTCAAAAAGTTCCGTTGGAGTTTGCCAATATACCTACGGGAGGCATTTCCGTTAATGGCCGTTCTTATGAACTTGGGGAGCACATGCTTACCTTTAAGGCCGCCCAAGGCGGTTTTGATGAACTTGTTTTTGTGGGTTATGGCATTGAAGAAGGTTCCTATACCGATTATGCGGATACCGCTGTTGAAGGAAAGATCGTACTTGTGAAATCTGGTGAACCAAGGCATGAAGATGGCTCCTTTGTCCTTTCGGGTACGGAAGAAACGTCCGCTTGGGGCAATGCGTCCAACGCCATGGAAAAAAAGATGCAGCTTGCCCAAGATAAGGGTGCAAAGGGGATACTTTATTTTGACGCACAAAATTTCAACCGCTACAAGAGAAGCTTTCAGTATATGAAAGAAGAGGGCAAGGGCCGTCTTACTATTGTATATCCCGATGTGGATTCTTTTTTCAGCCTCTTTATAGATGATGTCCTTGCCACCGCCATTCTTCCTGGAATTCAAGAAGAATACAGACCCAAGACCATTCCCACAGATTTGAATTTCAATATACAGAGCAAAAATGAGACCGTGGATTCTGAAAATGTAGTGGCTGTTTTAAAGGGCTCCGAACTGCCCAACGAATATGTGGTGATCTCATCCCACTTAGACCACATTGGTATTAACTCCAATGGGGAGATCAACAATGGTGCGGATGATGATGGATCAGGTACCGTGGCCCTTTTGGAAATTGCCGAAGCTTTTAAAATGGCAGAAAGAGCGGGACATGGTCCCAAACGTTCCTTGGTTTTTCTTCATGTTACCGGTGAGGAAAAAGGTTTATTGGGCTCACGCTATTACACGGATGTGGACCCCATCTTTCCGTTAGAACAGACAGTGGCCAATCTGAACATAGACATGATCGGCAGGATCGATCCCAAAAGGCAGGGAGATCGAAACTACATCTACCTCATTGGGTCGGATAAGTTGAGTACGGAGCTGCATGAACTATCCGAAGCCATAAACACCGAATACGCAGGCTTGGAGCTGGATTATACGTATAATGATGAAAATGACCCCAACCGCTTTTATTACAGAAGTGACCATTACAATTTTGCCAAAAACAATATTCCGATCATCTTTTACTTCAACGGTACCCATGATGATTACCACAGACCCACCGATACGCCGGACAAGATCAATTATGACCTCTTGGAAAATAGGACCAGATTGATTTTCCATACGGCGTGGGAGTTGGCCAACAGGCCTGCCCGTATACAGGTGGACGACGTTTACAAGTGAAAACGAGACGATAACCCCTATCCATGTCCTTGGCCCCGCGCGGTCCGTCAAACGTACCATGGGGTTAATATCTGGGCCTTGAGTCCCGTTCGGTAATTATAATGACAGTGTTCCACTTCCTGAATGGGAACAGCGCCAAAAAAACAAGGTCCCAATAATAGTATTGGGACCTTTTCACTTGTTGAGGGTGGAAGACCGGGTTCGAACCGGCGACCTCTGGAACCACAATCCAGCGCTCTAACCAGCTGAGCTACAACCACCATTTAGAAGCGGTGGCAAAGGTAATTTTTTTTGATTTACTATTCAAAATAAAATACAGCTAAATATGGGTGACCCCTAAAAATCATGTCTTAAGAAATAATAAAAAACAGGTGCTTTCAATAAGTGTCAACAATGGGATGAACCTCCGTCAACACGCTATAAAAATAACACAATGGAATTTCCGAACGGCATGGGCACTGAACTTGAAACAGGTAAACCTAGGCCCTAAAGTCAAAGAATCAAGGCCATTTACCGTAAAAAGCTAGGAATTGGAAAAAAACACCGCAGAAGACGACATATTTGGCCGGCTCTCCTTAGGTTCACATAATGACCTGATCAAAATAAAAGCAGGTGGGAAATTGGTAGCACTTTTCCCTGATAATGGGCCCGGTATGGTATTAATTTTAAGTATTTTTAAGGCTTTAGTTTCCCAACCCACTCCGCTTTATGAAAACTTGGGCTATTGTTATTTTTCAATTGATTGGTTCATTGACTATTATAGGAAAAACTCCAATATATTCGCATGCCAAGTCAAATCTCCTTTTCCAAAAAACGGCCTTACAGGACACTACCTACATTATACAGCTAAACAAAAAAGCAGAGGAATTTAGGTACCAAAGATCAGATTCCATTGGTTTCTATGCAGATAAAGCCTTAGAACTAAGTGAAAAATTGGGATATGAAAAGGGTATTGTTCACGCCACCTCCAATTTGGCCCTTCATGAGCTTTATCAAGGTAATACGGAAAATGCCATTACCATTAACCAACAAAATGTTTCCGAGTATGATTTAATGCGTTTTCCGGACCTTGCCATAAAAATTTATAATGATTTGGCCCAAGCCTATTTTATAAAAGCGGAATATCCTCAATCCTACCGTCATTTTTTAACCGCTCTGGATTATGCTGACACATCCCAAAACCAGAATGAACTGGTTCGTATTAACAGTAACTTGGGCACCATGTTCTCATTGCTGGAGGACTATGAGGAAGGACTCAATCATTATAGGATGGCCCAAAATAACGTTACCCAGGACACGCCCCCTCATGTAGTGGGGGCCATACTCGCCAATCTTGGATATGTTAGACTGAGAAAAGGAAGTTATGAAGAAGCTTTGGCCGATTTAAAAAAAGGCTTACGTTATTTGGAAAACTCGGAATTTTCAACCCTTAAGGCCTTTACCTTACTTAATTTGGGGGAAACGTATGCGGAAACGGATGAGTTTGACTCCGCTTTGAAATTTTATGAACGGGCCCAAAAGGAATACCAAAAAAACAAGGACAAAAAAGGTACGGCAGACCTCTATAATGCACTTTCATCCCTCTATTTAGAACTTGGCGACTACCCACAATCCTTGTCTTTTGCAAAGCAGGGACTTGACCTGTACACGGCATTCAACCTTAAAACGGGCATGGAAAGGTGCTATCGTACCATGTATGAACTTTTCAAAAAACAAAAGGTGCTGGACTCCTCTTTGTATTACTTAGAGTTGGCGGAAAATTTTTCAGACTCCATAGCGAAAACCAAGAACAAGACCAATATAGCCATGCTCCGCTCCAAAATGGAAATTGAGGCTGAAAAGGAAAAAACAATGCGGGCAGATCTTTTGACCATTGCACAACAAAAACAGTACATACGTTGGGTGACCGCTTTTTTGGTGATTGCAATTGCCCTGGTAGCATTCATATTCCAAGCCAATAAAAGAAAAAAAGAGTTGAACCATTCCTTGGCAGAGAAGGCGAAAGTGCTATCGGAAAACGAAAAAATCCTGAGTGAGAGCAATAGCACCAAAGACAAATTGTTTTCCATAATTGGTCATGATCTACGTGGGCCGGTGACCTCTTTAAGGGAATTGGTCACCCTGTCATTGGAGGATGATAAAGTGGGCGAATCCTATTATAGAAAATATGCCCCGGGCCTAAACAAAAAACTGGACCACCTACAATTTACGCTAGACAACCTTCTGAATTGGGGTCAGACCCAGATGAGCGGTGCGTCAGTAAACCCCAATAATCTCTGGGTGCACAATGAAATCAATGACTCTATTGCCTTGTTCAGGGAAAAGTTCGCTGAAAAATCCATTCGTATCAATAATAAAGTGCCCAAAGATTCAAAAATATTTGCGGACACAAACCACTTTGCCATTATCATCAGAAATTTACTGAGTAACGCTATAAAGTTCACCCATGAAAACGGTACCGTTGACATTAATGTCCATGAAACCGCGGGTAGCATTCTCATATCTGTGGCAGACAATGGTATAGGGATGGACCAAGATACCTTGGATAAGGTATGGCACAACCAAAAACACCATACCACCTATGGCACCAGTATGGAGAAAGG
>CAKZLG010000343.1 GCA_937125035.1 uncultured Maribacter sp.
CCATAGATCCAATAGCCCGTTGCGAACATGATGGAATAGATCAGCACACAGCCCAGCACCATGGCCGAAATGCCTTGGGGCACGCTCCATTTCTCGGTAGATTTCACAATGTTCTTACCCTGGCTTTTGGCATGGGCCACCACCTTGGCCCATCCCGGCCCTCCGGGCTGAATTTTGGTGTAAAAGGATTGTAGGGTGGCATCCGTCTCCGGGGGGGTCAGAAAGGTGACCGCCATCCAAATGGCCGTGGTGACCACGACGATAAAAGGGTAATTGGCCCATACGGGGAAGACCCCGGTCTCTGGCGCAAACAGCAGATCGCCCAATCCGGTTTTGGCCAAGGTGATCACAAGGATGCCCGAGGCGAACATGGCCGCAATCTCACTCCAGGCATTGATGCGCCACCAAAACCAACGAAGAATGAACACCAAGCCCGTACCCGCACCGAACTGTATGAGCAGATCAAACACCTCAAAGGCGTTCTGTAGGGTGAGTGCGAACAGCGCGCTGATCACCATGAGCACTATGGTGGATAGGCGGCCTACCGCCACCATTTGTTTTTCGGTGGCATTGGGGTTGATCTGGCGCTTGTAAAAATCGAATACAATATAGGAAGAGCCCCAATTGAGCTGGGTGGAAATGGTGCTCATATAGGCCGCTACCAAGGAGGCCAGCACCACGCCCAAGAGCCCGCTGGGCAGTTTCGTCAACATAGCGGAATAGGCAAGATCATGCCCCAATTTACTTTCCTCAATGTTGGGGAAGGCGGCAGAGATACTGGCAATGTCCGGATAAACGACCAAGGAGGCCAGGGCCACCAAGATCCAGGGCCAAGGCCGCAGGGCATAGTGCATGATGTTGAAGAAGAAAGTGGCACCAATGGCATGGTTCTCATCTTTTGCCGCCAACATCCGCTGGGCAATATAGCCCCCACCACCCGGCTCCGCCCCAGGGTACCAAGAACTCCACCACTGCACGGCAATGGGAATGATAAAGAGCGTGATGAGCACTTGGGTATTGTCAAAATCGGGTAAAATATTGAGTTTACTGGCCACAAGATCATTGGCCATCATGGCCCCTATGCCCCCTACTTCAGGTAGGTTCACCAAGTAATAGGCGGCACCAACAGCGCCGGACATGGCCACGAAGAAGAGGAGAAAATCCGTATAGACCACCCCCTTAAATCCGCCAAGGGCACTAAATATCACGGTGATCAAGCCCGCACCCACCACGGTCTCCCAAGGTTCCAAGCCCAACATGATGCCACCGATCTTAATGGCCGCCAAGGTGACAGAGGCCATGGTAATGATGTTAAAGAGCGCCCCAAGGTAGATGGCCCTGAATTTTCGGAGAAAACTGGCCGGTTTGCCCCCATAGCGCATTTCATAGAACTCCAGATCGGTGTTCACATTGGACTTCCTCCAAAGCTTCGCATAAACAAAGACCGTGAGCATTCCCGTTAGCAGGAAACACCACCACACCCAGTTGCCGGAAACCCCAGTGGTGCGCACAATATCAGTTACCAAATTGGGAGTGTCCGTAGAGAAGGTGGTGGCCACCATGGAAAGCCCTAAAAGCCACCAAGGCATGGTGCGGCCAGAGAGAAAAAACTCAGAAGAGTTCTTTCCCGATTTTTTGGAAACATAGATGCCGATGCCCAGCACTAAGGAAAAAAAAACGATGATAAAGCCGTAATCCAGCGTACTGAGTTCCATATGTTGGTTTTAGGTTGATGGTTAAAGATATGTTTTTTTAGGATATTTTTGCAATCAACCCACCAAAGCCCTAATCAATGCCCATCTTATTGATTGAAGTCTCTACGCCCGCTTGGATTCTTGGTTTCTTGGCCGCTGTGGTCATAGGCATCTCCAAGGCAGGTATAAAGGGGGTGGCCGTGATCAACGTCACCTTTATGGCGCTTGCCTTTGGGGCAAAGGAATCCACCGGCCTGGTAGTGCCCCTTTTGGTACTGGCCGATGTCTTTGCCGTCATCTATTATAATCGGCACACCCAGTGGCGTTATGTATTCAAGGTCTTGCCATGGATGATTTTGGGCATAGGCATAGGTGTGGTGGTGGGCAAGGACCTTCCGGAGACCCTTTTTAAATTGGGCATGGCGGTGATCATTATCGTCACCGTTATCATGATGTACTGGTGGGACCGTAAGAAGAACAAGACCGTGCCCACCCATTGGGCCTTTGCGAGCACCATAGGCACCTTGGCCGGTTTTACCACCATGGTGGGCAACTTGGCAGGGGCCTTCTCCAATATCTATTTTTTGGCCATGCGCCTTCCCAAAAACCATTTCATAGGCACGGCCGCATGGTTGTTCCTGATCATCAACATCATTAAACTGCCCTTTCACATCTTTGTATGGCAGACCATTAGTGCAGAGACGCTTTGGTTGAACCTAAAATTGGCCCCGGGCATATTCGTGGGATTTTATGTGGGCATCCGCATTATACAACGCATCAACGAGCGCTTTTTCAGAAAGATGATCTTGGTCCTTACCGCCGTGGGCGCGGTACTGATCTTACTGAATTAAAAGCAGGACCAGGGCGAGCGCTCCATCTCCCAACGCTTTCTTAATGTATCTTAAATATTTGTTAATTAAGATGGTTTTGTTTAACTTTATGGGAAATAACACCTTGGCGATGAACACACGACGAACACTTTTAGATGCACAGACCCTATCGGACATATTGTTGTTTGCCCTAGTGGCGGTAGGCCTCTTTTTGGTAATGGACCATTATTCCGAGCTTCAAAAAGCCTTCAATGATGTGGTCTTGGGCACTGTGCACGATATCAAGGCGAGTATTGCTGAGACCCAAGCGGGCAGATAGGACCGTTTTTTCATGACCGGGCACATGTCTGTTGGACCCATAATTTCGTATGGTATTTCCAGGTTAAGCCCCTCAAATTTCAGGGGCGGCCCAATATGGCCGCCATGCTGACTTTCTCCTGATTCCATTAGGAGACCTCTCCACAAATAATTAGTAGCATTACTTTTCCAAAGTTCAGACTTTAAATGGAGGTTGTTTAACGGGATAAAAATAATAAGGCAGGCCATCATCTTATTTCGCTCCGTACCCTTCCTATTCCAATGCTTTGTTTTAGGACAACCTAGCTTAAAATCATCCCATTTTATATGCTCCTACCAAAAAATCACAAACAGCATCTTTTAGAATTCCATCTGTATGTATGCGAGCCAACACCTGGAACTAAATCCAAAAATGGATTTGACCACGTTTTTTGGACGAATGACAACATTTTTAAAGACAGACCGATGATTGATTGCTATTTTTGGCCCCACACATGACAAAAAACTTTAAAACATTTACACAATTTAAGGTGATGGTCGCCTTGGCCTTATTACTGGGCATTCCACGAACCTATTCCCAAAATTCAGCCCCTGTTGCCGTTGCCGATGCTTATGAAGTGGGTTTCAATATTACAAGAACCATCAATGCAACCAATGGCGTTTTGGTCAATGACGATGATGTTGACGGCCTAGCCACCATGAGCGTTAGGACAACCCCTGTTATTGATGTGAGCTTTGGGAGCTTAACCCTAAATACAGACGGAAGTTTTACCTACACACCCAATACCGATTTTTTAGGCACGGATATTTTTACCTATCAAGTCTGTGACAACGGGACACCCCACACCTTGGTTTCGCAATTTGATTTTGATACCCCTACACTTACGGATGCTACCGTTGGACCCAATGCCACTTCCATTAATCCGGACGCAGTACCTATAGATTGTGGTGTACATATTCCCGCAGGCAATACAGGGAGCAATGTGGGATTGAATTTGGTGATACCCAATACAGGGGGTATTTTCAACTTCACCAGTTTTGAAGTCACATTTGAATATCGTGATCAAGAAAGCCAGGCAAGTCTTATGGAAGGCGGTAATTTCAGTTTATATCATATTGGGCCAGATAACTTGGGCATGTCCTTAACTGTAATCAATGGCACCACGGGCCTTCAACAAACCTACACCTTAGATTTGGGTGGTTTTTTGAGTGGCAACAATCCCTATTCCGTAAGCTACAATGAAATCACCGGGGAAGTCATCTATGATGCCAATGGAACGGTGACGACCTACGCCGTTGCTCCTCCTTTTTCTCCATTGGATGCCAGTCTTGCCACGGCCATTACCGTAGGGCGCCAATTGGACAATTCCGGTAATGCCTTTGCCTCCTTCTGTAGCCTTAGTTTCCACGATCGAAGTGTACTATGTGATACTGCCGTAGTCTCCTTA
>CAKZLG010000344.1 GCA_937125035.1 uncultured Maribacter sp.
AAAGTTGTGGTTTGGGCCATGGAACAGGAAATAAACCACCCAAAAATCAAGGAAGGGCCGCCACAACGCCCGCCAAAAAGGCATTTACATCAAAATCTGGGTCCTCTGCAAGGCCCGTACGTACCACCACCAGCTCCTTGGAGGGGATGACAAAGACATACTGCCCTTGAAAACCGTTGGCGGAAAACAGGTCCTTGGGCACATCTGGGTATTTTCCTTCCGCATTTAACCAAAAGTGGGCGCCATAGGTACCATTACTGTGTGCTGTGGTCGTAGCAATATAGTCCACCCAGTCCTCAGCAAAGAGTCGCTCTCCGTTCCATAGCCCTCCGTGCAGATAGAGCAGCCCAAATTTGGCCCAGTCGCGCGTATTGGCCCAAGCATAGGAAGAGCCCACAAAGTTGCCCACGAGGTCCGTTTCCATGACCATGGAGTGCATCCCTATTTTATCGATGAGCGCCTCGTAGGGGAAGTTCAGGTAATCCTGATGGTTTTCAAAGCGTTCCCGCAGCAATCCGGACAACAGGTTGGAAGTGCCCGAAGAATAGTTCCAAACTTCAGTGGGGGGCGCTATGACAGGATTGTTGCGTTGGGCGATGCTCATATCCGAGGCCAGAAACAGCATTTGGGTAACATCGGAAATCTTAAAATAATCCTCCTCCCAAGCCAGCCCGCTCTGCATTCGCAGTAGATGGTCAAAGGTTATCTTCCCCTTTAAAGAGTCCGTGTCTTGGGTGCTCCCGAACGGCCGTTCTTGTAGATCTAAAGCCCCTTGGTACTGTAATATTCCATATAGCGTGGCCAGAACACTCTTGGTCATGGACCATCCCAAGACAGGGGTTTCCGGACCAAAACCAGGAGCATACTTCTCTGCGATGATATGGTTTTTATAGACGACAAGGGCCGTTCTTGTTTTTTGCACATCGGGCCGGGCAAAGGCCTCATCCATGGCGCGTTGCAACTTTGGGTAGTCTACTGAGGCAAAAACAGTATCCTCAACCCCTTGATGACCGAACGGAAAGGGAAGAGTGTCTTTTGCAAATGCTCGTTGGGGCACGGCCTCAAAGGCATGGGCCTGGTATTCGGCATTGGTGAGGACGGCCCCAAGGCCCTCTTTAAATACGGCGGTCCGCTCCATAAGGCCCTTCACGGAGGCCACGGCCCTTTTCTGTGATTCATCCACCTTGGTTTCGGCCAAGTTGATGAGATCCATGTCATGATCATGATCGGTGATACTGTCCGCATTTCTTTGGGCCAAGAATACCCCACTGGCCATGTTTTTGGCAGCATAGCCCGAAATAAGGTTGAGCTTGGGATAATTGATGTAGATGAGCGTTCCGGCACCAAGGACCAATACAAGGACCACGATTTTCAACTTCTTCAAAGGCTTTTTTTTTAGGGTTTGTCGTAAATTTATTAAAAATGCAGATGCTATGTCGAACACAGGATTGATTATCCCCGAAAGGAGCAGGGATATTGGCGATTTTTTAGTGGGAAGGCTCCTTCCCTTTCGAAAAAAACGCATGATAGGCCCTTTTATCTTCATTGACCATATGGGTCCAACAACCTTGGGTCCTGATCAGTATATGGATGTGGACCAGCATCCGCATATAGGCCTTTCCACCCTGACCTTTATTTTGGAAGGTGAAATCCTGCACCAAGATGGCATGGGCACCACACAGCGCATCCTTCCTGGGGCGGTGAACTGGATGGTGGCCGGGAAAGGCGTATCCCATACGGAGCGTACCCCAAAAGAATTGCGTAACGGTACTACTTTTACCGCGCACGGTTACCAGATATGGGTGGCCCTGCCCAAACATTTAGAGGACGTGGAACCCGAATTCCATCATTTTGAGTCGCACGAGTTGCCCCAGTGGACAGACCAAGGGGCGGAGTTTAAATTGGTAGCGGGTTCAGGTTACGGCAGAACCAGTCCAGTACCCGTACATTCAGACCTGTTTATGATTGAGGTGAAGACCACAGAAGCCTATGATTTGGACATCAGTGACCACTTAAAGGGTGAAATAGGACTTTGCGTTGTGGAGGGTAGTATCCTTGCCTGTGGCGAGGTGGTGGAAAAGGGCCATATTGTGGTGAGCAAGACAGAGGATGCCTGCAGTACCGTCATCGCTGCCCATAGTCATATCTTCCTGTTCGGCGGACAAGCCTTCCCCGAAGAGCGACATATCTATTGGAATTTTGTTTCGCACGACAAAAACAAGATCGAGGCCGCCAAAACAGCATGGGCCAAGAAGACCTTTCCCATGATGCAAGGAGAAGATAGCTATGTTCCCCTTCCAGGGTCATAGTCTGTGCCACACTTTGTCCGCATCCAACCGAAAGGAACCCACATGGTCAAAGGAGCATTCTTGAGGGGAAATGAGGGATAAAAACGTGCTCTTGTCCTTGGAACGATACAGATGGTAGGTTTTGCCCACTATGGGCTCAAAATTGAACTTGGCACTGTAGAGCAGCTCATTTTGCTCAAATTCCTCCATCAATTGCTGGTATTGGCGTTGGAGCGCCTCGTATTTGGCCTTAAATTGATTGTTGGCACTGACAATGTTGGTGTTTTTCCAAGTAGTGACATCTGGTGGGACTATTTTTGGGGCCGCAACACCGGCGGCATAGGGCAGGAGCTTCCCATGGTAGGTGCCTGTTCTTTCATTGAACACTACGGTATCCGGTTTTTTGTTTTTCTTCATAGCCCCACAAAATTACACAATTTGGAACTTCCACAGGTTTGGAAAACGTAACGCCTTATGCTATCTTCCC
>CAKZLG010000345.1 GCA_937125035.1 uncultured Maribacter sp.
GTTCCCGGTTTACGGGTGGGTGCGTTTTCATGGGGAAAGGTGCGGTCCAAAAAAACTTGATCAAAGACCACCCCTTCGTTTTCAAAAGAGGTCATGATAAAATTATGCACGGGCCAGAAGGTTTCCTCCGGAAAGGATTCCGTTCCCAGGCCGTCTTGATTGGTGATCATGACCAGCTCAAAGTTCAGCTCCTTGGCTATTTTCCCCAGAAACGTAAAGGCCTTGGGGTAAAAGACCATTTTCTCGAAAGCGTCTATCTGTTCATCAATGGTTTCCTTGATCAAGGTGCCATCACGGTCAATGAAAAGGACCCGTTTGCCCTTTGTGCTGTCAGCGACACTATTTTTTTTGTCCTTTCCTGTACTCATAACATGGTTTTTAAGGCGGTGGTCAATTTCTCATTTTCAGCGGGAGTGCCAATGGTAAAGCGCAACGTGTCCTCACATAGGGGCTGCGTGGTACGGTTGCGCACCACAATGCCCTTTTCCAAGAGCTGTTGGTAGCGGAGGTTGGCATCATCCACTTTGGCCAGTACAAAATTGGCATCCGTAGGGTAGATTTGTGACACGAAGGGCACCTTGTGCAAGGTCTCCATCAGTTGGTCACGGTCCCGCTTGATCTGGGCCACTTCCTGCAGTACTTTTTCATGATCCGCTACCCTAGAGATGGCCCGTTGCTGGGTAAGTTCATTTACATTGTAAGGAGGTTTTATTTTGTTCAAAACCCCGATGATGGCAGTGGAAGCATAACAAATGCCCAAGCGGATGCCCGCCATGCCATAGGCCTTGGACAGCGTCTGGGTAACGACCAAGTTTGGAAATTCGGCCAAGCGGGATACCCAACTCGCTTCAGGGGAAAAATCGATATAGGCCTCATCAATCACCACCAGACCCTTAAATTCCTTTAAGATTTTGGTAATGATGTTTGCGTCGATACTGTTGCCGGTGGGATTATTGGGCGAACACAGGAACAGTAGCTTACTATTGCCATCGCTCTTCTCTTGAATGCCTTCCCAGTTGGGCTGAAAATCAGGGGTAAGCAGCACTTCCCTATTTTCAATGTGATTGATGCCGCAGAGCACCTTGTACATGCCATAGGTGGGCGGCAGGGTGATGACATTGTCTTTTTGGGGCTCACAAAAGGCCCGGAACAAGAGATCCAGCACCTCGTCACTACCATTGCCCAATAGTATATTGCTGGTCTGAACGTTTTTTTGTTCCGCCAAAATCGCTTTTAAGCTGCGCTGTTGTGGATCTGGATACCGATTTACGCCATTTTCGAACGGATTTTCATTGGCGTCCAGGAAAACCATTTCAGAGCCGTCCGACACATATTCGTCCCTTGCCGAAGAATAAGGCTGTAGGCCCTTCACATTATCCCGAATCAAATACTGTAGATCAAATGCCTTCATAAAATTTACGGCTGCCCGTTGGTTTGGTCCTTTGCTATTTAACTGTTTAATTCTTTTGATTCTCCCCTTCAGCGGCCAAGCGTTCCAAACGGATGCTGACCGCATTTTTGTGTGCTTGGAGCCCCTCCGCGTCCGCCATGGCTTCCACGGCCTTGCCTATGGCCCGTAGCCCCTCTTTCGTAATTTTTTGAAAGGTCATGCTCTTCATAAAACTATCTAAATTCACCCCACTGTATTGCTTGGCGTATCCGTTGGTGGGCAGGGTGTGGTTGGTGCCAGAGGCATAGTCGCCCGCGCTTTCCGGGGTGTAATGGCCTATAAAAACAGAGCCCGCGTTTTGGGTATTGTTCACATAAAAATCCTCATTTTCCACACAGACAATGTAGTGCTCTGGGGCATATTCATTGATGAGGGCCAAGGCAGTGGCATCATCGGGCACATAGATCAGTTTGCTGTTGGCCATGGCCTGTTCTGCAATTTCCCTCCGGGGCAGCACGGCCATCTGGGCGGCCACTTCCGCTTCCACTTTGTCCAAAAAGTCCTTGGAGGTGGAAACCAAAACCACCTGACTGTCCACGCCGTGCTCGGCCTGACTCAATAGGTCCGATGCCACAAAGGCGGCGTCCGCCGTATCGTCTGCCACAACGAGGAGCTCACTGGGCCCTGCCGGCATATCAATGGCCACCCCGTGTTTTGTTGCAATTTGTTTTGCCACGGTAACATATTGGTTGCCTGGGCCAAAAATCTTGTAGACCTGCGGAACGGTTTCCGTTCCAAACGTCATGCCCGCAATGGCTTGTATGCCTCCAACTTTGACGATTTTGGTAACACCACATAGCTTGGCCGTATATAAAATAGCAGCATCCACTTTTCCCTCTTTGTTGGGTGGGGTACAGAGCACAATCTCCGCACATCCAGCAATTCTGGCGGGTACGGCCAGCATTAGAATGGTGGAAAATAAAGGTGCCGTTCCCCCGGGAATGTAGAGTCCCACTTTTTGAATGGGTCTTTTTTCCTGCCAACAGGCCACTCCGGGTGTGGTCTCTACCGTAACCCGACCTGTTCTTTGGGCCTCATGAAATACCTCAATGTTGCTTTTGGCCAATTGAATAGCGGTCTTCAGATCTTCCGAAACCAATGCTTCGGCCTCATGAAGCTCTTTCTCTGAAACCAATAGATCGGCCAGTTCAACCTGATCAAATTGCGCTGTGTACTTTTTTAGGATAACATCGCCCTTGGCCGCCACCTCTTTAAATATGTCATTCACCAACCCCTCAATGGAAGCAACGGTCTGTGTGGGGCGTTGTAGCACCGCGTTCCAATCTTCCTTATTGGGATTGATTATTTTAGTCAGACCCCCGGGCACCAAAGGAGCGGGATTCTTCATTTTATCATCCATAGTTTTCATTCGCTTTGTTTTGGCCCTTCCCTTTTTAACCAATAGAGTGGGATTTACAATACCATTTTTTCTATGGGGCAGACCAGGATGCCCTCGGCCCCAGCCGATTTCAATTCATCTATAACCTCCCAAAAGGTATCCTTTTGGATCACGGTATGCACAGAGCTCCATCCCTCCTCTGCCAAAGGAAGTACCGTAGGGCTCCGCATGCCTGGCAGAAGGGCCAAGATGGCCTCCAACTTTTTGTTGGGGGCATTCAAGAGCACGTATTTTGACTGTCGCGCCCTAAGGACGGACTGGATACGGAACTGTATTTTTTTAAGGATATCCCGGCGCTCGTCCGATATTTTGGGCGAAACGGCCAATACGGCCTCACTGGTAAGCATTACCTCCACCTCTTTAAGATTGTTCTTGAAGAGGGTGCTGCCACTGGAAACAATGTCACAAATGGCATCCGCAAGTCCAATATTCGGGGCAATTTCCACGGAACCATTAATGATGTGGATGTCCGCATCAACTCCTTTTTCCTGTAAATACTGACGCACTGTATTGGGGTAGCTGGTGGCTATACGTTTGCCTTGAAAATCCGTGATACCTAGATATTTTACCGCCTTGGGAACCGCTAGGGACACCTTGCACTTAGAGAAGCCGAGCTTTTCGGCAACGGAGATGTCCTCCCCCTTTTCCACCAGGACGTTTTCGCCAATAATGGCAATGTCCACCACCCCATCCCTAAGGTATTGGGGTATATCGCCATTACGAAGGTAAAACACCTCCAACGGAAAGTTTCGGGCATTGGCCCTCAATTGATCCTTGCCATTGTCTATGGAAATGCCACAGTCCTTTAAAATGGCCAAGGAGTCTTCATTCAAACGACCCGATTTTTGGATCGCGATTCTAATTTTTGTCATTTGGTTTTATATTGTGTTTGAACCATCTAAAACAGGTTAAAAACAAAACCCGCTTGATCGCTCAAACGGGTTTAAATATGTTATGGTACCACAAAACATCTTTACCTCGCCTGAGAGCAAGTATAAAAATGATGATGTGCGGTATTATTCTTCATTACGATGTAAAATTAGAACTTAAATTCATGTTATAAAAACAATTTTACAAAAATCACACTGCAACCCCAATTAGTTATTTCCCAATATGATCGGTAGGCCAGATTCACCGCCCCCAACGACAATAATCTTTGAATTGGCGGATTCTGAAAGCTTCAATGTGGCCTCTATACCCTTGTCCCGTAAAATCTGGTCATTGAGCGATGCACTAAGAATACGGTTGGCATCTGCCTTACCTTGGGCCTCGATACGCTGTTTTTGCGCCTCTTTGTCTGCCGTGATCAATCGGAATTCATACTCAAGGGACTCCTGTTCTTGCTTCAATTTACGCTCAATGGCGTCTTTAATGGTTGGCGGAAGGGTTACATCACGCACCAAAATCTCATTGAGCTGAATGTATTCATCATCCACAATCTTTTTGGTCTCTTCAAATATTTCAGCCTGTATGGCATCCCTCTTACTGCTGTACAATTGCTCTGGGGTATACCTGCCCACTACGGAACGTGCTGCGGAGCGTATGGTGGGCAATAAGACCCGCTGTACATAATCTTCCCCTTTTTCTTGGTGCAACTTGCCCAATTCAGCATACTTGGGTTGGAACCAAGCCGATGCATCTAATTTAATATCAAGCCCGTTGCTGGAAAGTACGTTCATTTTTTCAAAGACCTCTTGTTGGCGTACTTCATAAATATAGACCTTGTTCCAGGGCGCCACAATGTGGAAGCCCTCGCCCAAGGGCGGTTCGTCCGTAACAACCCCGCCGCCAAAGGTCTTGTACAAGACACCTGCTTCACCCGACCCAATGGTAACGGCTGATTTTGAGATCAATATAACGACTAAAACAATAACGAAAATTGCCGGAAGTGCAATCTTTGGTAATCTATCCATAGTAATTCATTTTTTAAGTTAATCCATGATATTTTCTAATAAACCATTCTAGCGCAAAGGCCAGTGCAATGAGCCCTAACACCCATTTATAATCCAATAAAGATACGACATTTTCTTGGCCTTTACGAGTGGGCAGCAGGGTATCGTTGCTTTTTAAACCCTCTATCAATTCGGTAGGGGCGTCCATGAAAAATAGTGCGCCTGCATGCTGAGCGGCCAATTGCTGCAACTTCTTATGGTCTGTGGAAACGAACTGCTTTTCCATGTCAAAATCCGCAATGGCAAAATCACCTGTTTGGGTGATGCCCTCATTGCCCTCCTCTATGCTAAAGGCATAATCACCGGCCGGTAGTGCACTGAGGTCTGCCTCAAAAAACCCATTTCTAAGGACCATGGGCTGGGACCTTGTAGTGTTCGTGGCCACATCCGTCACCGCTATGGTGAGTTGCGCATTGGGGTCAAACACATAGGCCTCGTCAAAAAAAGTGGCCTTTATCACTGCGGCACTACTACCTTGATATCTCTTGTTATAGGTTATGCTCAGCCGGTCCCTTGTACTCCCTAGGCTTAGAAAGCGCATTAATTTTCCTAGGAAAGCATCAAAATTGGAAAAATCGCCCGTGTTCCGGAAGGATTGCATGCGCCATTTCCAAATATTTTCCCCAAAAAGGACGGCCCTTTTACTACCGTTCCTCCCAAAAAGTGTCATTAAGGGCCATGTCATTTCCGTACCCCTAATGGATGCACCCAAGAGGGGCTCTTGTTGGGCTGTAAACGTAATGGGTCCCACGGTGCTGGCCAGGGGCGGAAAGCCTTCCATGTTCAATTCCGAAATATCAAAACGGGCAAAACCATTGTTGACAGTGCCCAACAATTCTTGTTGCGGATACCCGGGCTCTACCTTAAAATCCTGCTGCATGGCGTTCACGAAATTGTAATCTGTCTGGGTGCCCGTAATCAAAAAAACATTGGTACCCTTTTTGTTGATGTACTCCATAATGGGCCTAAAGTCTGATCGGGGCTGGTACAGAATAAGGATATCCATTTCATCCAGATCATTTGATCCCGTAGTGGGTGGTAAAATGAAGACCTCACGTTGTTCATTGCTTTCCACGGCCTTTTTTAAGGCACCAATATCCGGATGCAAGAAACTGGTGATTAGCCCAATATTCGTTTTTTCGTCAATGACCTCTACCGTGGTTTCCCTGGAATTATTAGCCGTGTTCCGTTCGCTGGCCAAAGGGTCTATGGTAACCCGAATGTTTTTAAGTCCAATATTAGTGGCATCTAAAGTGGTTTTTATGGTTTGTAGGTTTTGGTTTTCGGAGAAGGTAATGCGATCGGAGGAAACGGTCTCGCCGTTTACAATAATGCGCACTCTTTGGGTAACCTGTTTCGCTCCTTTGTACACCACAAAGGTTTCCAATGGAAATTTATTGTTCAAAAAAGCATAGGTATTGGTGGTGATGGGGCCAACCATTACATCCTCATAGGAAGTGGTATCCCCTACGGCCATGGGATATACAGTGAAATTTGAGGGCAGATCGGTAAAAAGATAGTCACTCCCTTGGGTTTGGTTACCGTCCGTGAGGAGCACCACGGCCGTTTTTTCTTTGGAAAAGACTTCTTTTAATGTGGCAAGGGATTGCTGTATGTTGGTGGCCCTATCTTTAAAATCCAATTGGGTTGAGCGTCTGGTTTCACTACCAAAAGCATAAGTACCCACCTGAAAGCGGTCCACAATGTGCCCATCTTGCTGTATTTTATCGAGAAATGCCTTAATGGCCAAACTGTCCCGGCCAACGGAAGTGGAATTGTCCACCAACAAGGCCAAATTGGGCTTAATCAACGTATAGCCAATATCTTTGATCTTTGGGTTTACCAAGAGGACCAAAACCCCAAAAACGCCCAAAAAACGCAAAAATGCCAACAGATAGGTTCTGGAACCCCATTTTTTACCTTTATGGAAATAGTGCAGAAAGGATATGGCGAGGGCAGTGACCGCAGCCAACAGCAACCATAAAAGGGTTTGGATATCCATACGCAGGCCTTAGGGTCTTGAATTTAGCTGAATGGATACTTTTTTATTCATGTACTTAGGCGCTTAGGTCAACATACCCCCATCCACATTGAGCACCTGGCCCGTAACATATGCGGATAGATCGGACGCAAAGAACAAACAGGCATTGGCAATATCCTGAACGGTACCACCCCTTTTGAGTGGAATGCCATCTCGCCAACCCTGTACTACTTTTTCATCCAGTTTTTCCGTCATTTCCGTTTCAATGAAGCCGGGGGCAATGGCATTGCAACGGATGCTCCTGGAACCCAGTTCCAAGGCCACTGATTTGGTAAAGCCGATCATACCTGCCTTAGAGGCCGCATAATTGGTCTGGCCCGCATTACCCTTTACCCCTACCACACTGCTCATGTTGATGATGGAGCCTTGGCGCTGCTTCAACATGGTGCGCTGTACGGCCTTGGTCATGTTGAAGACCGACTTAAGATTGATGTCGATCACTGTATCAAAATCCTCTTCGGACATGCGCATCAGCAGATTGTCTTTGGTGATGCCCGCATTGTTGATCAACACATCTATACGACCTCCAAAATCCTCCAATACCTGCGTCACCAATTGTTCCGCCTCAGCAAAACTGGCAGCGTTGCTCTTATAGGCCTTGGCCTGTACGCCATGGGCCATTAGTTCCTTCTCCAAGGCCAGGGCCGGTGCCTCACTACTACTATAGGTGAAGGCCACGTTGGCGCCATTTCCGGCGAAGGTTTTGGCTATGCCCATACCAATGCCACGACTGGCTCCTGTAATGACCACTACTTTTCCGTCTAATAACTTCATTGTATTACCGTTTAGAATATATCCTAAGATTGTTCATGTTGTAGGGTCTGGGGCATGCCCTTTTTACCTATACTTCGCCTTTGCGGTCCTTTTTCAAATATAAGCCATGTACATCACATTTGGCTAAAAAAAATCCCGTTGAACACGGGATTTAGTAGGAAATCAGCAACTGGCTATCCCACAACTTCCTTTACTTTTTTTCCGATTTCTGCGGGTGAATCCACTACGTGGATACCACATTCGCGCATGATTCTTTTTTTGGCCTGGGCCGTATCATCACTTCCTCCAACAATGGCTCCTGCATGGCCCATAGTCCTACCGGCAGGGGCTGTTTCCCCGGCAATAAAACCAACAATGGGCTTTTTACTTCCACTGGCCTTGTACCACTGGGCGGCATCTGCCTCCAATTGTCCACCGATCTCACCGATCATGACCACGCACTCCGTTTCCGGGTCGTTGATCAACAGTTCCACAGCTTCCTTTGTGGTGGTTCCTATAATGGGGTCCCCACCAATACCAATGGCCGTGGTTATACCCAATCCTTGTCGCACAACTTGGTCTGCGGCCTCATAAGTGAGTGTGCCCGATTTGGAAACGATGCCCACATTACCTTCTTTGAACACGAATCCGGGCATAATGCCCACTTTGGCCTCCCCTGGGGTAATGACCCCGGGGCAATTGGGGCCGATTAACCTACAGTCCCTATTTTTAATGTAATTGGCGGCCTTTACCATATCCGCCACGGGTATGCCCTCTGTAATAGTGATGATCACCTTTATACCTGCATTGGCGGCTTCCATGATGGCATCCGCTGCAAAAGCGGGCGGTACAAAGATAATGGTGGTATCCGCCCCAGC
>CAKZLG010000346.1 GCA_937125035.1 uncultured Maribacter sp.
GGGTTTGCACCAAACAACTTATACGAACATCGTAATGGCCATATCATTCAAATGTATAGTGCGAGCACTATATTTCATTCTTTTGTCATTCAAGAACAACCTGGTGATCTGCGTTTTGCTGTGCCTTTTCGGCATCGGCGCCAGCGCCCAGGAATATGTGCCCTTTACCCCCCGTTTGGACGGCGGCAATATTGAAGTGCGGGGGGATATCATCTTTGTGGGGAACAACATCCTCAATAGGGCTACACAAACCAACCCAGCACAGGCCAACGATCCCTACAACGGAACACAGAACAACAACTCCCTTTGGATGGAGTACATTGATATTGACAGTGACCCCACCACCTTCAGTTCCAGTAGTGCGGAATTGAACCTAACGGACCCAGCATGTTCACAAATACGGTATGCCGGGTTGTATTGGGCAGGTACCTACCCCAATGAACGGAGTACGGACGGGGGTGCGGATTTTAATGGTACCCCGAGAATAGAGGAATGGAATGAGATAAAATTCCAAATTCCCGGAGGGGCGTATGTGGATTTGGTTGCGGACAATAACCCAGATCCTGTGGGCCAAGAAGATGACATCATCATAGATGGGTATCAACCGGGCAACCCTGGGGTATTCGTTAAGGACGCACCTGTTATTTGTTACAAGAATATCACGGAATTAGTACGGACCAACGCCAATCCCAATGGTGAGTATACAGCGGCGAACATTAGGGCCACACGAGGCCGAAGGAACGGTTCCAGCTCGGCCGGTTGGGTCATGGTCGTTATCTATGAAAACCCAAACGAGTCCGGCAAATTCATATCCACTTTTGATGGCTATGCCGGTCTCTCTGGCAGTGTGGGCAATGTAGATATCAATGTCAATGGCTTTAGGACCTTACCCGCGCCTTTTCCCGTAAATGCCAGAATTGGCGTGGGCGCACTTGAAGGGGATAGGAGCATTACCAATGATAGGTTCTTTATTGAGGGAAGCTCCAGCGGAAGTGGATTTTCAAACCTTACCACGGCGCTTAACCCCGCCAACAATTTCTTTAATTCCACCATTACCACCAACGGGGCGGAAGTACCCAATAGAACGCCCTTTGGCACCAATACCTTGGGCACGGACCTAGATCTTTTTATTCTCAATAACCAATTCAATAATGTGTTGCCAAATGATGAGACCGGAGCCACTTTGAGGTTTACCTCTACTGGTGATGGTTATGGGCCGTTCCTGGCCACGTTTGCCGTAGAGATTATTGAACCCAATATTGTTTTGGAAAAAAGAGTGAACACCCCAGGGGGTGTGGATATTACGGGGCAAGGGGTCAATTTGGGCCAAGTATTGGATTATGTCCTTTCTTTTGAGAATATTGGCAATGATGACGCGGAC
>CAKZLG010000347.1 GCA_937125035.1 uncultured Maribacter sp.
CCAGTAACCCCTGAAATGGAAATTTCCCCTGGGTTTGTGGTTCCCGTGCCCGAATCACAGGTGATGGGTACATCGTTAGTAGTGTAAAAAATAGGAGCGGGTTCACTAATACTTACGGCGAAAGGAGCGGATATACAGCCTTTGGAGTCTGTAATGGTCACCTCATAATTTCCTGCAGGCAAGCCTGAAGTCTGGGTGCCGTAATTGGTGGGTCCAGTGGTTTCCACCACATTGATCACGTAGGGTGGCGCCCCTACGGATGTGTCTATCTGAACATCCAAGGAGCCCGTACTTTCCCCGTTGCAAAGAATGTCCGTAGGTACTACATTGGCAATAATCGGGGTCTCCGCCTCCGTAATGGTCACCGGATTGGTCACCACAGTACACGTTGTAGGAGTAGATGTGTCCGTAACCCTAAAGACAAAGGTTCCAAAAGCATTCGTGGTGAACACGTTCCCTACAAAATTGGTGTTGAAATAGGTAGTGCCCCCATCGTTGGACCATTCATACGCATATGTTCCAGAGCCTCCATTGGCCATTACCGTGACCGAAGCATCCACCAAACAGGTGAGGTCATTGGTCAGTACTGCATTGGCCGTCAATTGCGGGTTGATCACTACCGTTTGGGTATTGGCCGCCAAAGGACAGCCCAAGGCATCGCGTATTTCAATATCGTAGGAACCGGCCGAAAGATTGGCAAAGGTGTAACTGGTTGCGGTCGTTGGTGTAGGGGCGAGCCATGGGCCTCCGTTGATGCTGAACTGATAGCCGCCGTTGCCATCGGTAACATTAACCACAATTTCACCATCATTGTTGCCACTGTAACAAGTGGTGGGTAGTGCGGTGAATACAATAGGGTCCGTGGGGTTTATGGTCAAAGGAGCGTCTATCACATCCTCACAACCGTTTACATCCCTAGCACGCACTAGATAATCCCCTGGTGCCAAGCCGGCAAAAAGGGTGTTGTTTCCGTTGGATGCAAAATCAAAGCTGGCAATTATTCCACCAACCGTGTCCTCCAATTGATAGACGTAATTTGGGGTGCCGCCGCTTGCGCCAGCTGTAATACTGCCTCCATCCGTACAGGTGGCCTGTTGGGCAATGGTAGCCGTGGCCACTACCGCCGTAGGTTCTGTAATGGGTTGTGTGAGGACAACACTGCATGAAGTATCATTTACATCACGGACTTCAATGGTATAATTGCCCGCCGCCAACGCCGGGATGGTCACCGGACCGGAAAGCAAAGGTGCCGAAAAGCCACCGCCGTTTACTTGGTATTCAAACCCTGATGTGCCAAAATTCTCAACATCAAAAGTGATGCTGCCATCATTGTTGCCAACACAGGTGGCCTCTTGAAAACCCGTTATTTGGGCCCCTAAGG
>CAKZLG010000348.1 GCA_937125035.1 uncultured Maribacter sp.
CTTGAAGGTCCAGTATCTGGTAGACCAAGTCCAATTTTTTCATGGTTTTGAATTTAGGAACATTGAGTTCCTTCGCTATTTCCTGCAACTCAGGTAGCTTTTTCGATTTTAAATCTGAAATCTCAAACATCAAATAAGAAATAAGTTATGTGCGTTATACTGATAAGAAGTAAATTATCTGTTGGATTATCTTGTGGAAATGAAGTTCCTGGGAAGTGTTACAGCTAATAACGATACAATAATACAAATTATTTTTTAAAGATTACGGGCAAAAATTTTAAAAAGACCTGTATTTTTGTGGCCGTATTAATAATCGCGTCTATGATTCAAAGAATTCAGAGCTTCTATTTGATCCTTGTGGGTGTCAATGCCGGCGTGCTCCCTTTCTTTGTGAATCTTTGGTCAGATGCCAACGGGACTGAAATATATGCGGCCAATGAAATGCTCGTCTCCATTGTTTTCTATGGCTCGGCCTTATTGGCGGTCTGGGCGCTGCTCTTATTCAAAAACAGGAAAAACCAGTTTGTCGTGAACAGGCTGAATATCATATTGAATCTTTTTTTACTAGGTTTCTTTGTATACCGATCACTAAACTTATCCGGAGGGGCCACGGTCTCTGAGAAGGGTATTGGGATGTTGATTCCTGTATTTTCTATCGTTTTTTTGTTCCTGGCCAACAGGGCCATTAAAAAGGATGAAGATCTTGTAAAATCTGTAGATCGCTTACGATGAGCCTTTCATCTTAGTAGTATTAGTGCGTAAACCCGGGGTAGTTCCCGGGTTTTTTATCGTTTGCCCAATTCTATGACCTCCAAATCCTTTATTTCACTTTCGTCGATCACAAAACGTATCATGGTCCTTACCTGATGAAACCCATGCTTGCCACAAGCGCCGGGGTTCATGTGCAATACGCCCAATTTTTTATCCCACATCACCTTTAGGATGTGTGAGTGTCCGCAGATGAATAATTTTGGGGTATGTACGGTGATCTCTTTTCTGACCCTTGGGTTGTATTTGGGCGGATAACCGCCTATATGCGTCATCCAAACCGCCACACCCTCACACACGAACCTTTGGTCCAAGGGGTACTCCTTTTGGATGTTATGGTCGTCTATGTTCCCATAAACCGCCCTTAATGGGGCAATTGCCTTGAGGGTATCCGTCACCTCCAACGTTCCAATATCACCGGCATGCCAAATTTCGTCCGCTTGGTGCGCATATTTCAGAATGGCGTTATCCAAATGGGCATGTGTGTCCGATAATAATAATATTTTGGTCATGGAGGGTCTGGTGTTCTTCTAATGAAGGTCGCTTGGGGGCCTTTGGGAGGCACAGGTGATCTTCCTTATCTTTACGCATCACAAAAATATAGGTTTCGGTTGAGATATTTTATTCAATTGGCGTTCTTTGGCGCGGCATACCATGGCTGGCAGAGGCAGCCCAATGCCCTTAGTGTACAGGAAGTTTTGGAAGATTGCCTTTCCAAGCTTTTGAAACAGCCCGTTGAGGTGGTTGGGGCGGGCCGTACAGATGCCGGGGTACATGCCCGTATGATGATCGCCCATGTAGAGGTGGAACACACTGTGCAAACCAATGATGTGGTACGGCGCCTAAACGCTTTTTTGCCCAGTGACATTGCCGTACAGGACATGAGAGCGGTCAACCCCAATGCCCATGCCCGCTTTGATGCCACAAGTCGCTCTTATGAATACTGGGTGGCGCCCCATAAAAACCCCTTTTACAAAGATACGGCCCACTATTGCAAGCACCCATTGGATGTGGGCCGTATGAACGAGGCCGCAGGTTTACTGCTGGGGCACCGGGATTTTGAATGTTTCTCAAAGTCCCATACGGATGTAAAGACCTTCTATTGTGATGTGCAAGAAGCCCATTGGAGCGTGGAGGGCGATCTTTTGGTCTTCCGCATCACGGCAGACCGTTTTTTGCGTAACATGGTCAGGGCCGTGGTGGGCACTTTGTTAGAGGTGGGGAAACAGACCTACCCACCGGCCCATGTTAAGACCATACTAAAAAGTAAAGATCGATCCAAAGCGGGTGCCTCCGTCCCTGCAAAAGGGTTATATTTGACCTCTATAGTATACCCCAATACGGTTTATTTCAATGGATAAAGATTCTGGCAAAGCCTTTGACTCCCGACTTTTTAAGCGGTTATTGGCCCACACACGGCCCTATAAGGTCACTTTTTATGGGGTTGCCCTGGCCGCGATACTGCTATCTGGTTTTGCGGTACTGACCCCTATTTTACTGCGAGAGATCATAGATGGGGCCATTAAGGAAACCAACCCGGACCTTTTGCTTAAGCTTACCGTGGCCATGCTCGTGGTCTTATTGGGGCAGGTCATCAGCCAATTATGCTTTAATTATTACGCCAACTGGTTGGGAGAGTCCGTGATACGTGACGTGCGCATAAACCTCTTCAAAAAGATGCTCGGTTTTCGCATGAAATATTTTGATAACTCCTCTCTTGGGGTGTTGGTGACCCGTGCCGTTGCGGATATGCAGCGCATAGGCGAAATCTTTAGCCAAGGTTTCTTTACAATCGTTGCCGACCTCTTGAAAATGGCCGTTGCCGCTGTGGTCATGTTGGTGTTCAATTGGAAATTGGCCTTGTTGGTATTTGCCCTACTGCCCATTATCCTCTATGCCACCCGTTTGTTCCAAAAGGCCATGAAGGGTGCCTTTACTGAGGTCAGGGCACAAGTATCCAATCTCAATTCCTTTGTACAGGAAAGGATCACGGGCATGAAGATCGTGCAGCTTTTCACGAGGGAAAGAATAGAGAGTGAAAAATTCAGGGAGATCAATGAGAAACACCAAAATGCTTGGTTGAAGACCGTTTGGTACAACTCCATTTTCTTTCCCGTGGCGGAAATTGTCTCCTCTTTGGCCGTAGGCTTAATTGTTTGGTACGGGGGTTTGCAGAATGTGGCAGGCATCACCGATGATATTGCCGGTACGGTGTTCGCCTTCATCATGCTGATAGAGATGCTCTTTAGGCCCCTACGTCAGATAGCGGATAAGTTCAATACGCTGCAGATGGGCATGGTGGCCGCCAATAGGGTCTTTAAGATCTTGGATACGGATAGTAATATTGCTGACGAAGGCACAATGGTGAAGGAAAGCGTAAGGGGGGATATTTCATTTAAGGACGTGCGATTTGGGTATGTGGCCGATGAGGCCGTTCTACACGGCATTTCCTTCAACGTTAAGGCAGGGGAGACCATTGCCATTGTAGGAGCCACAGGCGCTGGAAAGTCAACCATCATCAATCTCCTCAACCGATTTTATGAAATATGGTCTGGTACCATTACAATAGACGGGGTGGATATTAAGGACTATACTTTGGCCTCTTTGCGATCCCATATTGCCATTGTACTCCAAGACGTCTTTCTATTTGCCGATACCATTGCCAATAATATTTCCTTGAAAAACCCCAAAGTGACCCTGTCGGATATTGAGGAAGCTGCCGAGGCCATTGGCATAGATGCCTTTGTGGGCAGTTTGCCGGGGGGCTTCACCTATAATGTGAAGGAGCGGGGTACCATGCTGTCTTCCGGTCAGCGCCAGTTGATCGCTTTTTTACGGGCCTATGTGAGCCATCCCAGTATTTTGGTCTTGGATGAGGCCACCTCATCCGTAGATACCTATTCGGAACAGTTGATCCAAAGGGCCACGGAAAAGATCACCCAGAACCGAACCTCCATTGTTATTGCGCACCGCTTAGCGACCATAAAAAAGGCGGATAAGATCCTGGTGATGCAAGCCGGTCAGATTGTTGAAATGGGCACCCATAAGGAACTCCTTAAGAAGGGTGGTTACTACAGTAAATTGTACGAAGCCCAATTTTTGGCAGAAGAGGTGGCTTAAAATGGCTACGTTTTTTTGGGTAGGAAGTCTTCGAGTTGAATATCGCCGGTCAGCAATAGAATAATGGGCAAAATGATGGAGAGGCTCATATAAAAAATGGTGAACACTATCCAAAATACCAACACCTTTGGCCATAGCTCCAATCCTCTTTCTTGCGCAATTTTCTTTATTACATAAGCACTGTATAGATACATGAAAAGAAGCGAAATTAGGCTGAAGATCATATAGGATGATGGCGAAAAAGCGAGAATGATCACGGAAGGTATAAAGATGATAAGGGAGTAATGGGCCATGGTATACATGAAAATGACCATGCGTTCCGAGAAATTGTGCTTTTTGTTCTGAAAACAAAGCCACGCGGCAATGGCCATCATGGGGATGTAGAGTATGAACAACAGGCCTTGGAAATCTAGAATTCTATCCATTACTTTACCTTGCGCCACAGAGGAGGTCCCCGTGCCCCAAACATCCATGTCCATAGAGGCCCCGTTCTTACGCATGAGCAAGACCAAAAACCCAGATAGGGTAATGGCAATGCCCATATAACTGATGGGGTTCAGGTATTTTCTTCTAATACCGTGGATGTACCCCTCTATAACGGTCTGGGGTTGGGTAAATAGATGTAAAAAGGTTTTAATAAAGGTGTTGTCCAGATTAAAGTAGCGCTCTATGGCATCGTACCACAGATTCTTAACGGTGAGCCTATTTCTGATTACTTTGGCCCCACAGGCCGGACAGAACCCATAATCCGTTCTTAATTTTCGCTGGCAGTTTTTGCATTCCATTAGGTGGCCAGGTCTTTTTTTATGATGTTGGACAACTCGTCCAAGTTTTCATAGCGCACAAATTCCCCGTTCTTAATGTAGGAGGTCATGCCCGTCTCCTCACTGACCACAATGCTCAAGGCATCCGTTTTTTCCGTTATGCCCACTGCCGCCCTGTGGCGAAGCCCAAACCTTAGTGGTATGTTACGCTCATTGGAGACCGGTAAGATCACCCTCGTGGCCACGATAAAATTGTCAACGATGACGGCTGCTCCATCATGTAGGGGACTATTCTTATAGAAAATACTCTCTATGATGGGTTGGGTGATCTCTATGTTCATGCGATCGCCCGTGTTTTTTATAAAATCCAGGGAGTTATTACGTTCAATGACCAAGATGGCCCCCGTTTTGGTATTGCCCATTTTTTCACAGGCCTTCATGATGGCGTCCACGTTTATTTCAGTGCCCAAGCCTTCCTGCTTTAAAAACTTAAAGTGCTTTAAGAACTTCCGTTTATTGGCAAAGTTCGTGGAACCTATCATCAAGAGGAATTTACGGATCTCTTGCTGAAAGACAATGATGAGCGCAATGAGCCCCACTTGCATAAAGGCGCCCACCATACTACTGATCATCTGCATGTCCAACAATTCGGTCAGTTTCCAAAAGGCCCAAACAATGACAATGCCTATAAAGATATTGATGGCCACGGAACCACGTACCAATTTATAGATATAATATAAAAGGACGGCCACCAGCACAATGTCCAGGATATCCGTAACCTTAAACTCAATAAAATTCAAAAAATCCAAGCGGTGGCGTTTTTGTAAATGTAACAAAATTTGATTTAGGTCCTTAATGCGGAATTTGGCCCCAACTGTTCAAATAAGGTAATGCATTCCATGGCTTCCTTAACGTCATGTGCCCGGAGAATATGGGCGCCGTTCGCCAATGCCGTCATGTGCAATGCCGTAGTGCCGTTCAAGGCTTTTTCCGGTGTGGTTCCCAGTACTTTGTAGATCATGCTCTTACGGCTCAAGCCTACCAAGATGGGCCTTTCCGTAATGTGTAAGCATGCTAACTTCTTTAGGAGGAGGTAATTCTGTTCTGTGGTCTTTGCAAAGCCAAAACCAGGATCTAAAATGATGTCCTTAATGCCCAAGGCCACCGCCGCCCTGATCTTTTCTGAAAAATAAAAAAGCATGTCCTCCAGTAGGTCTTCATAGTGGGTATGTTCCTGCATGTGCTGAGGGGTGCTCCTCATGTGCATCATGATGTAGGGTACGTGGTAGCCGGCCACGGTGGTCATCATGTCCCCATCCAACTGGCCCGCAGAGATATCATTGATGAGGGCCGCGCCCCGTTCCAGGCATTCTTTGGCCACAATGCTCCTAAAGGTGTCTATAGAGAGCACCATGTCTGGAAAATTTTTCAATAATAGTTCTACGATAGGAACCACACGGCGTAATTCCTCTTCTTGAGGAACATGGTCCGCACCCGGCCTTGAGCTGTAAGCGCCCAGATCTATGAAAGTGGCCCCTTCTTTGAGCATGGTCTCGGTCTGGAGCAATACGTCTTTATCGTTTTTATATTTGCCCCCGTCATAAAAAGAGTCGGGCGTGATATTGAGGATGCCCATGACTTTTGGGGCGTGTAGCTCAATTATTTTACCACTACAATTTAGGGTCATACATCAAACTTTGTACAAGTGGGCCGAACAACTTTAGCGGCCCTATCTTGATGATTAGAGATATTTAAGCGAAATTTACACAAATTACGGACAACTAGATGCAAAATACCGCAGCACAATATGATCAGGTAATCGAGGAATGCCGAAGTTTATTTCAAAGGAAAATGACGGATTATGGCTGTGCATGGCGTATTCTGAGATTGCCTTCGCTCACCGATCAGATTTTCATAAAGGCCCAGCGCATACGCAGCATACAGGAGCAGGGTGTTCAGAAGATTGAGGAAGGGGAAAAACCCGAATTTATGGGCATTATCAACTATGCCACCATGGCGTTGATCCAATTGGATCGTGGGGTGGTGGACCAGCCCGATCTTTTGCCCAAAACCGCCATGGAACTTTATGATAAGCATATTTTGGCCACCAAGAACCTTATGTTGGACAAAAACCATGACTATGGTGAAGCTTGGCGCGAAATGCGCATTAGTTCCCTGACAGATTTGATACTGCAGAAGCTATTGCGGGTAAAATCCATTGAGGACAACCAAGGCAAGACCATTGCCAGCGAAGGGGTCGATGCCAATTACCAAGATATGATCAATTATGCCGTATTTGCCCTGATACATATGAACCAAGACCAAAAACCTTAAAGCTACATGAAATATATAGTAGGAATCGTACGGATATTTGTGGGCATTCTGTTCATCATCAGCGGCTTTATAAAGCTCAACGACCCTGTAGGCTTTTCCTTTAAATTGGAAGAATACTTTAGTCAAGGTGTCTTGGACCTGCCCTTTTTTATGCCCTATGCCTTGGCCATTTCCCTTTTTGTAGTGATTGTTGAGGTACTCCTAGGGGTGATGTTGATTTTGGGGCATAGCCGTAAGTTTACCCTATGGAGCCTTTTGCTCATGATCATATTCTTTACGTTCCTAACGTTTTATTCCGCCTATTTCAATAAGGTCACGGATTGCGGTTGCTTTGGCGATGCCATAAAACTGACCCCATGGGAGTCCTTTACCAAAGATGTGGTCTTGTTGGTGCTCATTCTGTTGCTTTGGTACGGAAAGGAATACATTACCCCTCTGCTCCACAACAAGGTCAACACAACACTGTTGGTGGCATCTCTTTTGGCCTGCATGGGCTATGCCTATTACGTGCTCAACCATTTGCCCGTCATAGATTTCAGGCCTTACGCTATTGGCAAGAACATAGAAGAGGGCATGTCCGTTCCGGAAGGTGCCCCAAAGCCCATTTTTGAATATGCTTGGAAGTTTGATGTAAATGGGGAGGAGCAGATCATTGTCACCAATGGTGACTACCCTACGGTAGAGGGCGATTTTATTGGGGTGGACACTGAGGAAGTCCAAAAAGGGTACGAGCCGCCCGTGCATGATTTCACCATAGAACAAGAGGGAGAGGACCATGCCGGCGAATTTTTACAAGAACCCAAATTGGTCATGGTCATCGCGTATGACCTTAGAAAGGCCAATACCATGATATTCAATGAGATAAAGAAAATGGCCGATAGCGCTAAGGAGCAGGGTTACAAGGTCATTGGCATGTCCGCTTCGGGACCAGATCAGACCAGCGCCCTTCAGAAAGAGCATGACTTGGATTTTGAATTCTATTTTACAGACGAGACCACGCTAAAGACCATAGTACGCTCCAATCCAGGGGTACTGGTCTTGGAAAAGGGCACCATTACGCAGAAGGTGCATTATAACGATTTGGATGAACTACCATTTTAAGAATATCATATAAGAATAATAGAACCTATACACATGAGAAGTAAAATTGTTGCCGGAAACTGGAAAATGAACAAAAATGCGGAAGAGACCCAGGCCCTATTGGCCGCCTTGGCCGCAAAACTGCCCGATACCCAAGCTGAGGTCATGGTGGCTCCTACCTTTGTAAATCTCGCAGGAGCGGTATCTGAGTTGCAAGCTTCTAGAATTGAGGTCATAGCACAGAATATGCACTTTGCTGAAAGTGGCGCCTATACCGGTGAGATTTCTGCTGATATGTTGATGAACATAGGCATTGATACGGTGATCATAGGACACTCTGAACGTAGGGCCTATTTTGGGGAAACAGATGGTATCTTGGCCCAAAAGGTAAAGGCGGCCCTGGACAAGAACATGCGGGTCATGTTCTGTTTCGGTGAAGAACTGGAGGACCGCAAATCCGGTGAACACTTTAACGTGGTCCACAGCCAATTGAAAAATGCCCTTTTTGATCTTGATGCCAGTGCATGGAACAAGATCATCTTGGCCTATGAGCCAGTTTGGGCCATAGGAACGGGAGAAACGGCTTCCCCGGAACAGGCCCAAGAAATGCACGCCTGCATCCGTAAGACCATTGCCGATCAATATGACACGGCCGTGGCCAACAACCTCTCCATACTCTATGGGGGTAGTGTAAAACCAGGGAATGCGGTGGACATCTTCTCAAAACCAGATGTGGATGGTGGCCTAATAGGTGGCGCTTCTTTGGTGGCCGATGATTTCATTGCCATCATCAACGGCATAGCCTAAACATCTAAAAGTACGGGCCGGTCATGGGAGAAGCGATGAACTACATGGAGTATCATTTTACGGTGGCACCCCTGCAGCCAGCCTCAGACATATTAATGGCACAGCTTGGCGAGGTAGGTTTTGAGAGCTTTTTGGAAACAGAGGACGGTATATTGGCCTACATACAAAAAACGGAATGGCACCCGGGGATACTTCAGGATATTCCCGTCTTGGACCAACCGTGGTGTAGCATTCAGCACTCCCTTAAAAAGATCGTACAGGAAAACTGGAATGCCACTTGGGAAAAAAACTTTACGCCCATTTGGGTAGAGGGCCGTTGCCGGGTGCGTGCGCCGTTCCATGATTATGAACCTGTGGACTATGATATTGTCATAGCCCCTAAAATGAGCTTTGGCACTGGACACCATGAGACGACCCACATGATGTTACAGCACCTGCTTTCCATGCCTTTAAAGGATACCGTAGTCTTGGACATGGGTTCAGGAACCGGGGTGTTGGCCATATTGGCGGCCATGCGCGGTGCAGCTACGATCCATGCCATTGACATAGACCCCTGGTGCTATGAAAACGCTCTGGAAAATGTAGAACGCAATGGTTGTGGGAGCATTGTGGCAATGCAAGGGGATGCCTCTTTATTGGGGGAAACCCATTACCATGTGATCATAGCCAATATCAATAGAAATATATTACTGGAAGATATCCCACGGTATGCCAAACAACTCAAAGAGAAAGGAGTTTTACTCCTGAGTGGCTTTTATACTGAAGATTTGGCCTTGATCAATGAAAAATGCTTGGAAAACGGCCTTAAGTTTCAAAATAAATTGGTAAAAAATAATTGGGTTGCCGCAAAATATGTATTTTAGAGTAGATTAAAACAATGATTATGAGCACTAAAGAAGAAATTTCGGAAGAGCTGTTGGTAAAGGACAAAACGGTAAAGCAGCGTGAAATTGTTTTATTTAATGATGAGGTAAATACCTTTGACCATGTCATAGATACCCTTATTGCGGTATGTGAACACAGCCCGGAACAGGCGGAACAATGTTCCTTGATCGTTCATTACAATGGTAAATGCACTGTAAAGACGGGAGAATACAATGACTTGAAACCCCGCTGCTCCAGGTTGTTACAAGCAGGCCTTAGTGCGGAGATCGTTTAGTGGGGCAGTTTATTCCGAAGTAATCCATAAGCGAAAGTACCCAGCATGGCCGCCAAAATGACGATCACTATGGTGAAAAGCCCTGTGCCCACTAAAATATACATGGGGCCCGGGCAGGCACCTGCCAACGCCCATCCCAAACCAAATATGGTACCGCCTACCAGATAACGGGTCACCCCCTTTTCCTTTGATGCTAGTGAAATGGGATCTCCAGTGATATTTTTAAGACCGCTTTTTCTCAATAAGAACAGACCCAGCATGCCCAGGACCACAGCAGAGCCAATAATGCCGTACATGTGAAAGGATTGAAATTTGAACATTTCAAAAATACGGTACCATGATACCGCTTCCGATTTTACCAAAACGATACCAAAAAAAATACCAACGAGTAAGAATTTCATCAATTTCATGGTCAAAACAATATGGGTAAAATAAAATGGGTCATGATAAGGCCGCCAATAAAGAACCCAATAACCGCTATGAGAGAGGGCAATTGCAGATTACTGAGTCCGGTGATGGCATGTCCCGAGGTACATCCCCCGGCATAACGGGTGCCAAAGCCTACCAAAAATCCGGCAATGATCAAAATGGAAATACCCTTTAAAGAGGCCACGGCATCCCACGCATAAAGCTCAGGGGGCATAAGCTCCCCACCCGCATCCATAAAATGGAGCTGTTCCAAGTCTTCTACCGTCTGCGGATTCAGTGCAATGGGAGTGCCATCCGTAAGGAAATGGGAGGCCAGGAAGCCCCCGATCACAGTGCCCAATACCAGGATTAAGTTCCATCTTTGGGTGCGCCAATCAAAAGAAAAGAAGGAGGCATATTTACCGGCCCCAGCCAGAGTACAGAACGTACGAAGGTTAGAGGACATACCAAAAGATTTGCCAAAATACACCAAGAGTAAAAGTACAATGGCGATCAAAGGCCCGGATACATACCATGGCCAGGGTTTTAATAGTAGTTCCACGAGAATTAGAATTAAAGACAGGTGGAAAGGTCCTCAATCTTTTTCTAAATACAAAATAATTCGAGGCAATGCTCTACAATACGCGACACACCAAGATAACAATGGCCATTGCAAAGCAGAAGAACGCCATGAAATGAAGTGCGTACTTTTTGGTGAAAAACACTAATGTCTTAAAATAGCGGGGTGGTTTGTCCTTGGGTTCCATGTACGAGGTTATTCGTTTTAAATTTGGGAAGGACAAAGGTCACCAAGAATTCCGTGTGGACTAAAAAAAGTAGGTAAATTCCCTATAAATTGTGTTGAATAGTAGTATAAGGGGTGGAATGGCACTGTTTTTTCGGTATACAACAAACCCCTTGAAGTCAAGGGGTTATTACAGATTAAAATGTATGTTGTTCAAAGAGTCCCGGGGGGCAATATGGTAGTATTACACCAACGGGACCCCATTGAGCCGTTTCTCAATCTTTTTTTTCTTTACGGTAAGACGTTTCATTACGTCCATAAGACTGGCATCTTTGGTTTCCTTATAAATTTCATTAATGCTCAAAATTAATTCTTTGGCTTCCCTAGAGGCTTCCACACGATCACTTGTGCTCATGTTACTCATCTTTCTGTCCTCAAATTCTTGAGCTCTTTCCAGTAAGTCCATATACGTTTTTTTTCAAAGTTAACATAAAAAACAAATTTTCCAATTCTTTCTCAATTGATGTTGGCTATGGGGCTATTTACAGGCTGAATATTATGAAAAATTTAACGAGAACCCCTTTTAAAACGGGCAGTTCAAGCTCTTTGCCGTTGCTTATTAAATGTAATTCCAACACCCATAAAGAACCGTGTTTTACGGGAACAATTAGTAGGTGCACTCTTGGTATGCCCTGACATAAAATTCACTTCGGGCAAGGCCTCCCATCAGTAAGGTCCCTTTCTTTTTAAGAGAAGGGATTTGCGGCCAACCTGCGCGCCCTGTATCAGGGGAAATACCAAAATAGTCATAACAGTGGCTTCGCATAGACGGGAAGGCGTGCTGAACTTCGTTGCCTTCAGCATCATAATTTTCATAGTATTGGGTTCTTACAAATAAAGTTGGCTCATTTTTGATTAAAAGCAAGGTCCTTCCATAGGGTCGGCCTATTTAAAGGTCTAGACGGCATTTTCCCGTTAGCTCCTGTATATTTATGCGGTACACTACGGGAATATTGTCGTCTTTAGTGTGGGCGCTTAGGTCTTCAAGAAAGTTTTGGGAGCCTTCCTTGCGGTCTGCCAAGTTCTCCAATATGCCTTCGTAGAAAGTACGGAGGGTATGTTTTGCAGTGGAACCGGTCAACTCCTCAAAGGAGCCGTGCGCCACTACGGACCGCCATTCCTTCATGGCGTTGATTTCGGTAACGCACAGGGCCAAAAGACCATTGCTCCTCATGGTGGTCAATTTATGCCCTTCAGAGGTATAACTGATCAGGGCATGGCTGTCTTCATCATAATAATAGGTAATGGGAACAACATAGGGCGTATTTCCCTGGACATAGGCCAAATGGCCAATGACATTGGATTTGAGCAGCTTTCCCATTTCGCTCTTGGACAGTTCTTGTACCATATTGCACAGCAATTTAACCTGACAAAAATAGGCTAGCCATGTCAATTGGTAAATGACGAAAATCATGTGAGGTCATTAGAACTGCTTTTGTGATATATGGGTCAATATTGGGCGTTTTATTGATAAAGGTTAATACGATCATCGGCTTTGAGTTTAGCAATTAATTGTATTTTTAGGGCATTAAAACGATGGAATGGCCATAGAATGTGCCGCGGTCCATCCTATGGAAGCAACACGGCTCTTTTTTGATTTTTTTTCTTGCTTATGAAACAGAATACCAAACCTTTTATCCATGGAGACTTTCTTCTGGACAATGATTTTTCACAAAGCCTTTACCACACCTATGCCAAGGATCTCCCCATTATAGATTATCACTGCCATCTGCCTCCAAAGGAGATAGCACAGGACCATAGCTTCCAAAACCTTACGCAGATATGGATCAATGGCGATCACTATAAATGGCGGGCCATGCGCACCATGGGCATTGCTGAGGACTATATTACCGGAGAGGCGGCAGACGCTGAAAAATTTGGAAAATGGGCTCAAACCGTACCGCATACCCTTAGGAATCCTTTGTACCATTGGACACATTTGGAGCTTAAACGTTATTTTGGGATTGATGTTCTCTTGGGTCCGGATACGGCCAAGGAAATCTACGAAGAGGCCAGTCAAAAATTGGCCACACCTGAGTTCAGTTGTCAGAACCTGATCAAAGGTAAAAATGTGGAAGTGGTTTGTACCACGGAGGATCCCACAGATACCTTGGAGTACCATGGGGCTATAAAGGATAAGGGTTTTGGAGTGAAGATCACCACGGCTTTTCGGCCAGATAAGGCCATCCTAATCACCAATGAAACCTATAATGCCTATGTAGACCGCTTGGCCCAAGTGAGCGGATTGGACATCAATACTTTCAGGGATCTGTGTGATGCCCTGCTAAAGCGTTTGGACTTTTTTGCCGAAATGGGTTGTACCCTCAGCGATCACGGGTTGACCCATTTACCCTATAGGCCCTACAACAAAGCAGAGATCGAGGCCATTTTTCAAAAACGAAGAAATCAAAAACTGATTTCACCGGAGGAAGCGGAAAAATTTCAGACCGCCTTATTGGTCTTCTTATGCCAACAATACCATGCCCGGGGTTGGGTACAGCAATTTCACCTTGGCGCCCAACGGAACAACAATGCCCGGATGAATGAACAACTGGGCCCGGATACGGGTTGGGACTCCATTGGGGATTATCCACAGGCGGAGACCTTGGCAGCCTTTCTGAACCGCTTGGACGAACAGGACATGCTGGCCAAAACCATTTTATACAATCTCAACCCGGCGGACAATGCCGTGTTTGCTACCATGATCGGTAATTTCAATGATGGCCGCATTAAGGGGAAAATGCAATTTGGTTCAGGGTGGTGGTTCTTGGACCAAAAAGAGGGTATGACCCAACAGATGAACGCCCTGTCCAATATGGGCCTATTGAGCTGTTTTGTGGGGATGCTCACGGACAGCAGAAGCTTTATGTCCTATCCTAGGCATGAATATTTCCGGCGTGTTCTGTGCCAACTCTTGGGCAAGGAAATGCAATCTGGGGAACTGCCCAATGATATGGAATTGGTAGGGCAGATGGTACGGAATATCTGTTACCATAATGCCAAGGAATATTTTGATTTTTAATATAAAACAATAGTACTGATATATGAAGAAAGTTGTAACATTTGGTGAAATCATGCTTAGGTTATCACCCCCTGGTTTCCTTAGGTTTTCACAGGCGAACTCCTTTGATGTGGTGTATGGCGGTGGCGAGTCCAACGTGGCGGTATCCTTGGCCAATTACGGGGTCCCAGTGGAATTTGTGACCCGCTTGCCCAAAAACGATCTGGGCCAGTGCGCCCTTATGGAAATGAGAAAGCGTGGCGTGGGAACGGAACATGTTGCCTTTGGTGGCGATCGCCTGGGGATTTATTTCTTGGAGACCGGGGCCGTATCAAGGGGGTCAAAGGTAGTATATGACAGGGCCCATTCGGCCATGGCGGAGATACGTCCGGGCATGGTAGATTGGAAAGCTGTCTTTAAGGACGCCACTTGGTTTCATTGGACGGGTATTACCCCGGCCATATCCCAAGGTGCCGCGGATGCCTGTCTGGAGGCCGTGAAGATCGCCAGTGATATGGGCATCACCATTTCAACAGACCTAAACTACCGCGCCAAATTATGGCAGTACTGTGATGATGCGCACAGAGAGGCCATCATGACCGAGCTTACCCAATATTGTGATGTGGTCTTGGGAAATGAAGAGGATGCGGAAAAACATTTTGGCATCCATCCAGAGGGCTTGGACGTGCACAAGCAGGGTGCCGAGGTCAAAGCCGAGGCCTTTATGTCCGTCTGCAAACAAATGATGGCTAAATTCCCAAAGGCGAAAAAGGTCATCCCCACACTAAGGGGTTCCATATCGGCCTCCCACAATACGTGGGCGGGCGTACTTTACAACGGCCAGCAAATGTATGAGACACGGCAATACCAGATCACCCATATTGTGGATAGGGTAGGCGGGGGCGACTCCTTCATGGGAGGGCTCATCTACGGCCTTTTGACCTATGGGGAGGATGACCAAAAAGCCTTGGATTTTGCGGTAGCCGCCTCCTGCCTAAAACATACCATTGTGGGCGATGCCAATTTGGTGACCGTATCCGAAGTGGAAAAATTAATGGGAGGTGACGCCTCAGGTAGGGTGGCCAGATAAATGGTGGGCCTTGGGGAATAAAAAAAGTAAACTTTTAAACTTTATAAACGATACTATGGCGCAATACTCTAGATTGGAAGTGGTCGCAACAATGCAGGAGACCGGAATGGTCCCTCTGTTCTATCACCCAGATGTAGCGCTGGGGAAAAAAGTGGTCAAGGCATGTTATGATGGGGGGGCACGGCTCATGGAGTTCACGGCCCGGGGCGATTTTGCCCATGGGGTCTTTGAGGAGCTGAACGCCTACGTGGTCAAGGAACTGCCCGGAATGATCATGGGCGTGGGATCCATTACGGATGCCTCGGCGGCCAGTCTCTATATGCAAATGGGCGCTAATTTTATTGTTACCCCGTCCTTACGGGAAGATATTGCTTTGGTATGTAACCGTAGAAAGGTTCTATGGTCCCCAGGCTGCGGCACCCTCACCGAAATCAACAGGGCAGAGGAGCTGGGCTGTGAGATCATCAAATTATTTCCAGGATCCACGTACGGCCCGGGTTTTGTCAAAGCCATACGCGGCCCCCAACCTTGGACCAGCATTATGCCCACTGGAGGGGTCACCACAGAGGAAAGCAACCTAAAGGCCTGGTTTGATGCTGGGGTCACTTGCGTGGGCATGGGGTCTCAGCTCATCAGCAAAGATCTACTTGCCAAGAAGGATATGGAGGCCCTCCAAGAACGGGTGACCAATGTACTACAGGTCATTCATGACATCAAGGGACGATAATACTAAATGGTGATGTCGTGGGAACAGGGGCCTAATGCCAATACTGCCAACAGGAATGAAGATTGAAATATACAAGGAATGGAGATTTTATCTAGAAATAATCAAGGGTTGGGAGAAGGTCCGCCCATAAAGGTGGTTCAATTTGGGGAGGGTAATTTTTTGAGGGCCTTTATCGGTCCCACTCTTCAGGCCTTGAACGAAAAAACAGATTTCAATGGCGGTATTGCTGTAGTGCAGCCCATTGCCCATGGTATGGTGGATAAGATCAACCAACAAGAGGGTTTGTACACGCTAATCACCAAGGGCATAAAGAATGCAGTGCCTGTTGAGAAGAAAACGCTCATCACCAATTTGGTGCGTGGTATTAATCCCTATGATGATTATGCGGGCTTCTTGTCACTTGCGCAGGAGCGGCATCTGAAAGTGGTGGTCAGCAATACCACAGAGGCAGGCATTGCCTACGACCCAAAAGATACCCTTGCCCTTCGGCCGCCAAATGCTTTTCCGGCCAAATTAACGGCATTTCTGTGGGAACGGTTCCAATTTTTCAAAGGAGATGCTGAAAAGGGAGTGGCCATTCTGCCCTGCGAACTCATCAACAACAATGGCGACACCTTAAGGAGCTACGTCATGGATTATGTGGAGGCTTGGGACCTTCCAACGGCCTTTGGCCAATGGCTCACCCAACATTGTACCTTTCACAACACATTGGTAGACCGCATTGTGCCGGGGTATCCTGCGGCAGAGCGGGAAGCGTATCAAAAGGAATTGGGCTATGTGGATGCGCTCATGGTCAGTGCCGAACACTTTTTTCTATGGGTCATAGAGGGTGATGACAAATTAAGGAAACTGCTGCCCTTTGAGTTGACGGATTATGATGTGAAGATTGTGGATGACCTTCAACCCTTTAGGACCAGAAAAGTGCGCATCCTCAATGGTGCCCATACCGCTATGGTGCCTTTTTCACTTCTATATGGCAACGATACCGTTCGTGAATCCGTGGAGGATGACTTTACGGGCCCTTTTATGCAGCGATTGGTGTTCAATGAGGTCATACCCGGTCTCCCCATGCCAACGGACACGCTTACCGCCTATGCACATGATGTGCTAGAGCGTTTTCAAAACCCGTTTATCGTACATCAACTATCCAGTATTGCGCTTAACAGCATATCAAAATTCAAGGTTCGGGTATTGCCCAGCCTATTGGCCTACTTAGAGGAAAAAGGGCAATTGCCCGTGCACATTGTCTATTGTTTTGCCTGTTTATTGCGTTTCTATAAGGGACAATGGGATAAAAAGGACCTTCCCGTGCAGGATGATACCACCATAATGGAGGATTTCAAAGAGCTGTGGCGTGTTGAAACCCTTCCGAACGTAGTGCACAAGGTGCTCTCCAATGCCACCTATTGGGGGCAAGACCTTACAGAAGTGGAAGGGCTTTCAAATGCTTTGGTGCTAGGACTTGAGGCAATGGAAGCACATGGTATCAAAGACGGGTTTTCAAAATACCAACAACATGTCAATAATTAAGAAAATATGGCTGCCCAACTCATAAAAGTACATCCAGACGATAATGTGGCCATAGCGCTCATGGACCTGGCCGAAGGTAGTACCGCGGTATTTGAAGGAAGCCACCTGGACATCAAAGAAAAGATTAAGGCCAAACACAAGATCGCCCTGCAAGATTTTGCAACGGAAGCAATCATCATCATGTACGGGGTACAAGTGGGCAAGGCCGTGGTTCCCATTCCACGGGGTGGGGTGCTCACCACAGAAAACGTAGCGCACCAGAGTGCGGTGGTAAAGGGTAGGACGGCCACACCGTCATGGACCCCTCCGGATCTATCCGCTTGGAAAGAAAGGACCTTCATGGGCTATCACCGGGCAGACGGGCAAGTGGGCACCAAAAATAATTGGCTCTTTTTTCCTTTGGTATTTTGTGAGAACAGGAACATTCAGGTCCTGAAGGAGGTATTTGAAAAAGAACTTTCCGTGGGGAAGACCAATCCTCAGCAATTTTTATTGAGATCCTTGATCCATGGTAATGAGAATGCCGCGGGCCATGTCATGGAAGAGAGGGAGACTTCCGTTTTTGATAATGTGGAGGTGAAGTTCCTCACCCACCAAGGGGGTTGTGGCGGCACACGTGAAGATGCGCAAATGCTGGCCAAGTTGTTGGCAGGATATGTGAAGAACCCTAATGTGGCAGGGGCCACTGTGTTGAGCTTGGGGTGCCAAAACCTTCAAATAGATATATTTAGGAAAGCACTGGATAGTTTGGGGGGCGTGGCGGATAAACCCGTCCTTATTTATGACCAACAACAGATGGGCACCGTAGATGCCCTTTTGAACACCATTATCAAAGATTCCTTCAAAGAGATAAAAAAAGCCAACGCCATTCCCCGAAAGCCGGCACCCCTATCCAAGTTGAAATTGGGCCTGGAATGTGGCGGATCGGATGGTTTTTCGGGCATATCGGCAAATCCTTCGCTTGGGTATGCATCAGATGTGCTGGCGGCCTTAGGGGGATGCCCCATTTTAGCTGAATTTCCAGAACTGTGTGGGGTGGAGCAGGAACTCGTGAACCGGTGCACCACCCAAGAGGATGCCAACCGTTTTTTACAGTTGATGGAAGCTTACGAAGAGTCTGCGGAAGCCGTGGGATCGGGTTTTGATATGAATCCGTCTCCCGGAAATATCAAAGATGGCCTTATAACGGATGCCATGAAATCTGCCGGGGCGGCCAAGAAGGGGGGAACCTCTCCCATAGCAGCCATATTGGATTACGGAGAGTACGTCACCGCTCCCGGGCTCAATCTCCTGTGCACCCCTGGCAATGACGTGGAGAGCACCACGGCCATGGTGGGGTCGGGGGCCAATGTTGTGGTCTTCACGACAGGGCTGGGAACTCCTACGGGGAACCCCATTGCCCCGGTGGTTAAAGTATCCAGCAATACGCAATTGGCCGAACGTATGCCAGATATCATAGATGTGGATTGTGGCCCTGTGATCCGGGGTGAAAAAACCATTGAGGAAATGGGTGGGGCACTCTTGGAGTATTTGATCCAGGTGGCCAGCGGTGAAAAAACCTGTAAGGCCGATGCCTTGGGACAGGATGACTTTATTCCATGGAAAAGGGGTATTTCCCTATAATGCAAATCCATCTGTGATACAAATGCTTTTAATCAAAGTAGCTGGCTTTGATAGGATATAACAGGCATCCTGAGGGTCGGCGATGCACTTCAATCTCATTGAAAAGGGGACACTTATTTCTTCTCGTGATAAGCCTGTGCGCACAGCATGCCCATGCCCAGATTTTGGGTCGAATCATGGATGGGGACACCCCTTTGGAATATGCCACCGCCGCTTTATTTGAAGAGGAAAATGGTATGCTGGTCACTGGTGTCGTTACGGATGTGGACGGTTATTTTTCGATTTCCGATGTAAAAAAAGGTAGGTATTATCTAAAGGCTTCCTTTATGGGTTTCCAGACCACCACCGTCCGTGATATTCAAGTGGACAACAGGAACATGCCCTTTACCATCGCCACCATAACACTTTTCATTGGGGAGAACCGATTGAACGAGGTGGTGGTACAGGGCGAACGGCCAACTGTGATCAATAAAATAGACCGACAGGTCTTTGATGCAAGACAATTTCGGAACAGTCAGGGTGGGAGTGCCACTGACGTGATCAGGAACATCCCCTCGGTCACCGTTAATGGCCTTGGGGACATTAGTATAAGGGGCAGTACCGGCTTTGTGGTACTGCTCAACGGCAAACCGGTACAGGGAAATGCCTCAACACTTTTGAACCAGCTTCCGGCCAACGCCATTGAGCGGGTAGAGGTCATTACCGCACCGTCCGCCAAATACGATCCAGAGGGCAAGGCGGGCATCCTTAACATCATCACAAATAAGGGTGCCATTGATGGGACTTTCGCGCAGGTCAACCTAAAAGGCGGATTCCCATCCATAGAAACCTATGACAATGAGGAGGCACACCAACGTTATGGTGTGGATGCCACCTACAACATCATCAAAGGAGACTGGAACATTTCCATCGGGGCCAACTACCAGCGCAACGACATTGGCGGTAGGAGGATAGGGGACGTCTTCACCATCCTCAACGATACCCTGTCCCGGTTCCCTTCCAACGGGGAGCGCAGTTTTGACGAAACCAATTATAGCGGCAGGTTCACTTTGGATTTCACCCCAGATACCGTGAACACCTTCTCAGTTGGCTTTTATGGCGGTAAGCGCCAAAAGGACCGTTTGGCCGATATTGTCTATTTTGATAACCATGGCATTTTCCCGGCCCAAGATGGTGATCGTTTGTATACCTTTCAATATTTCAATCATAACCTTAGGGAACGAAGGGGAGACTTTGTGTTGGGCAGCTTGGACTATTCCCATATTTTCAAGAACGGCTCCCAGTTATCCACTTCGCTTTTATACGAATACACCCTCTTGGGTGGGCCCACAGAGAATGATAATCTGGGCTTCCCGGACAACAGTATCATTTACCAGCAGGAATTCAACACCAATGACAACCCCTTGCACGGTATCCGTTTTCAGGTGGACTATGCTTGGAAACCCTTTTCATTGGGAGCGGTGGAAATGGGATACCAGTACCGAAACCTGGACCATAAAGGGGATTTTGTATACGATAGGCGCAACAACGCCACGGGAGTATTTGAACTGGTACCCGAATTTTCCAGCGAGGTGGACCTTGTTCGGAACCTGCATTCTACCTACGTACAGCTTACGGGCGAAAAGGGCAAATGGGAATATGCCGCAGGGATGCGCTTGGAGGCAATGGACCGTAATTTCGCCTTGCGTGATAAATTGGGCCAAGTGGACACTACCTATACCTATGACTACCTAAAACCTTTCCCGTCCGCATCAATCCAATATACCTTTAAAAACAATACCAAGTTGAAGGCGGCCTACAGTAAAAGGGTGGAGCGCACTACCACTTTTAAGATGAACCCTTTTCCCGAACGGGAACATTCAGAGACCCTGGAGCAGGGAGACCCTACCCTAAGACCGGAGTTCATTGACCTTTTTGAATTGGGGGCGGCCAAGAGTTATGGGGATGGCAATTCCTTTTATGCCACGGCCTACTATCGCGGTGTAAAGAACTTGGTCAATCGGGTAAATACGGTCTTTAACGATACCATCTTAAACCGAATCTATTCCAATGTGGGGAATGGCCGTTCGGTGGGATTGGAGCTGGGCGCCCAGTTGAAACCGACCGAAAATTGGTCTAACTTTATCGGGGCCAACCTCTATGGCTATTCCATAAACGGGGAATATGATGGGCGTAAGGTAGATAACGATGCCTTTATATACTCCATTAATGCAAATAGCAGCTACACTTTTTCCCCGACGGCCTCCGTACAGTTCACCTTTAACTATATCTCTGCGCAAAACACCGCCCAAGGAAAGGATTCCCGGTTCTATTCGCCCAACCTCACGTTTCGCAAAACCTTTCTGGACGATCGGCTGGTGGCTACCCTGCAATGGCAGAACATAGACATGGGCCTTCTGAACACCAATGAACAACGGATCACCACCTCTAGGCAGGGAGCGTTCTTTACCACCACCAATTATGTCTATGAGGTGGATATTGTTCTCCTGAACCTATCTTATACCTTCAACAACAACAAAAACAGGTCTAAGTTCATTGATAGTGAATTTGGTAAAAGGGAATTTTGAGCAGGACCATGTGTCAGGGCTACCATGTTTTCTTTAGGACTAGCAGAAAAGAATCGCTTTTAGGGGTGCCCCTGCGTGTGATGCAAAAAACTCCAAAGGATTCATTTCCATAACCAATGTCTTGGTCCAATATGTCTGTTCATGATTTTCCAAAAGGTAAAGCCTATTTTAGAGAAACTCCTCTTCAACCAAATCCATAAGGGTTAGGATGGAAACATTGTCATGGTCAACGGCCACGGCAGTCACCAAAATCTTTTAAAAGTAGGTGATTTGGTATGGTCAACCATGGTAAGGAGCACCAATGCAACGAATATATCTTGGGCCATTGGTTTCCGATCACCACTAGAGGGCCAAGAAAACCCCCGCTGTAAATACCCTTCCATCTACAGTGCATACCGGGTGCACTTTGGCTTTTTTTTTAGGGTGGATAATTCACAGATAACTATCTACCCTTGGACTTAACTGCTAAGCTTCCAAAGTAAGCGTCGTGATAACCCCCATGAACATCGCCCAATATGGATAATAGCTGCCAGCTACCGCTTAACTTTCCAAATGGGATTTGGGCCATACACGGGGCTGTTGGAGTTCTAAAAAACCTTTTATGGAAGTCAATATGAGCATTACAAAGGCTTTTGGCTTTAACTCATAAAGCCGGGCGCCCCGTAAGAGGGCATGTTGTTGCAATTGATTTCGCTGGCCTTTGATAAGGTCCGCAGCCAGATACATGGTTTCCTGAAGATTTTCTTTTGGATGCTGAAAGAGATGGTGCTGGAGCATAAAAAGATCACGATCCGTCCCCAAAAGATCGGATAAAGCATGCAGTTCGTCTTCCCAGGGCACAAAAATACCGGGCCAGGCCGCCTGAAGGGCCCTTAATTGGTAACGGAGGTATTTCACGCGTTTACGCCATTCGTGGAAATCCTCTGGCCTTTTTGATTCGCGTGCTGCTTTATACGCATTTCTGCCCCGCTCATAGACGCGTTTCAAGTTGGGCGCTACATCACTATAGTCCTCTATTTGGAGGTTCATGGCATGGATGCCGTCACGTTTGGCCTTGATGTTCCTCTTGATTTCCTTGAGAATGTCTTTCTGCGAAAAAAACTGTGCCAACCTGTCTTCCCGGTAGTGCAGCAGGGATTCCCTTAAATTGGTAAAGGCGTTCTTATATAGCTTGTCGCCATACTGTGCGTAACAAATGTCGAGCGCTTCAATAAGGGCGGTGGTATCCCTAAGGTCTGAAAGTTTACGTGCCTCGTCCCTGAAAAAATGGTTCTCTGCGTGATAGTCTCCTAGAGAATTACGCACCAAGCGAAGTATGCCCCTGATTTTCTTGCATCTTTTGCGTACTTCGTGAACGGTGGTGTGTACCGTAGTTTCCGTACCCTCCTCTAATGTGGCCAAGAGGTGGTCACATTCTTTGCGCAGCACCGTTTTTACCCCTTGGTCCAATTGTCCCAAATCCTTTATCTTCAAACTCATTTTTCTTTTTTAGCATGTTTTACATCGGCTATGTCTTCTTTCGCAAATTGGTCCATAACGATAAACAAAGGGCCAACAGCGCGAAGCCTACTGTAAACCAGTTCACCAAATCGGGGTCTGGGGACAGCCCGGTGATTTTTTCAATCAAAAGCGATACATAGTTGGGTGGATGGTCCTCTTCCCCCAATTTCCGTAAGATTTGATAATGCCAATCGGATAAAAAACAATAGCCCCAGCCTTTCCAATATCCAAGCAGTACCCACGAACCGAATGTTAGGAACAAAGTGATGAGGTTTGCTTTCCGGGTCTTGGGATGCAGCCATCCCAATAGATTGAAAAATATCAGAAAGCTATGTAGGCCATAGAAAAAATAACTGGCCATTTGTAGTACCAGATCGCTCATGTCCTTATGAATATGGCCTTACCCAGACAATCTTTTTGGTAAGAACGAGCAAAAGGACGGCTTTTTCCATCTACTACCGT
>CAKZLG010000349.1 GCA_937125035.1 uncultured Maribacter sp.
CGGCCTCACCGCCTGTCTCTGCCCTAAGGTGTCCCTCAAAGCGGGTGCAAATATAAGAGGGTTTTTTAAATTAAAAATATATTTCACCTCTTTTTTGCGCTTTTTTTTACTTCATTTTTCAACCCCTTAATTAAGAGCGGTTTAGCGCCCCAAAAAAATAAAGGGCCTTGAAATTAATCATTTTCCCATTAATGGCCAAGACCGAATACAAAAATTTCTTTTGCGTTAGGGACAGTAGCGGCATCCCCGAGGCCACGAGGGATATAGCGGATGGCCCGGCCTGGTCCAGCCCGGGCAACGCCCCCTGAAGATTGTGCGGAATGGCGTGTTGTGGACAAGGAAACAACGTGCTATCTTTGCGCCTTATTCATTTAAGGACAACATGATAAAAATAACCTTGCCGGACGGCTCCGTAAGAGATTATGAAAGAGGCACTACCCCCATGGAGGTGGCCAAAAGTATCAGCGAGGGCCTGGCCCGTAACGTAATATCCGCAACCTTCAACGGCACCACCGTAGAGAGCGTAACCCCATTGGAAACCGATGGCAGCTTGGTACTCCATACCTGGAACGACAAGGAGGGCAAGACGGCTTTTTGGCACTCAACCAGCCATATCGTGGCCCAAGCCCTGGAAGCGCTTTACCCTAGTGTTAAACTTACTATAGGGCCGGCCATTGAAAATGGGTTCTATTATGATGTGGACCTGCCCCATGGCACCATCTCTGAAAAGGATTTTCCACAAATTGAGAAAAAAGCCCTTGAAATTGCCCGGGGAAAGCATGATTATAAGATGCGCGCTGTAAGTAAGGCGGAAGCCTTGGATTTTTATAAGACGCAAGGCAATGAATACAAGGTGGAACTGATCGAGAACCTGGAGGACGGCTCCATTACTTTTTGCGACCATGATACCTTTACGGACCTATGCCGCGGGGGCCATATTCCCAACACCGGCATTGTGAAGGCCATAAAAATATTGAGTGTGGCGGGGGCGTACTGGCGCGGTGACGAAAACAACACGCAATTGACCAGGGTATACGGCATTTCATTCCCCAAACAAAAGGAGCTTACCGAATATCTGGAACTGTTAGAGGAGGCCAAAAAACGGGACCATAGAAAATTGGGCAAGGAATTAGAGCTCTTTACCTTTTCGCAAAAGGTAGGCCAGGGCCTACCGCTATGGCTGCCCAAAGGGGCGGCCCTGCGGGAGCGTTTGGAGAATTTCCTGAAAAAGGCACAGAAAAAAGCGGGCTACGAAATGGTGGTTACACCGCACATTGGACAAAAAGAACTGTACGTGACCTCTGGCCACTATGCCAAATACGGGGAGGATAGTTTTCAACCCATTCGTACCCCAAAGGAAGATGAGGAGTTCCTCTTAAAGCCCATGAACTGCCCCCATCATTGTGAAATCTACAACACCAAACCCTTTAGTTACCGAGAACTGCCCAAACGCTACGCGGAGTTTGGCACGGTGTACCGCTATGAGCAAAGTGGGGAACTCCACGGCCTTACGCGGGTTCGCGGTTTTACGCAGGATGATGCCCATATTTTCTGCACCCCAGAGCAACTGGACCAAGAATTTAAGAACGTCATTGACCTATCTTTATACGTGTTGGGCTCCTTGGGTTTCGATAATTTCACGGCCCAGGTATCCATAAGGGACGTGGACACTCCTGAAAAATACATTGGCAGTGTTGAAAATTGGGAAAAAGCGGAGCAGGCCATTATCAATGCAGCCAAGGAAAAAGGGCTTGATTTTGTGATCGAACCGGGCGAGGCCGCCTTTTATGGTCCCAAGTTGGATTTTATGGTAAAAGATGCCCTGGGCCGGCAATGGCAATTGGGCACGATACAAGTGGACTATAACCTGCCCGAACGTTTTGACCTTACCTACAAGGGCAGTGATAACGAGATGCACAGGCCGGTGATGATCCATAGGGCGCCCTTTGGCAGCATGGAGCGTTTCATTGCCCTTTTGCTGGAGCATACCGGTGGCAACTTTCCGTTATGGCTTACACCGGAGCAGGCCATAGTGCTGCCCGTTAGTGAGAAACATGAAAAATATGCTGAAAAAGTTTTAAAATCGCTGGAAAATAACGAAATTCGCGCGCTCATTGATAATAGGAGCGAGACCGTGGGCAAAAAAATACGGGAGGCGGAAATGAACAAAATCCCTTTTATGCTCATTGTTGGTGAAAACGATGAAAACCAGGGTACGATTTCCGTACGAAGGCATGGCGGTGCAGATTTGGGCGCCATAACCATAGATCAGTTTACGGACTTGGTGAATACGGAAATAAATAGTACCTTAAAGTCGTTTTGAAATAAATTGTTTAATTAAAATACAGTAGTCATAGCAATACGAAAAAGATTTAGGCCACAGCCTAGAAGGGAAAATAAAAACCCTCACAAAATCAATGAGCGAATCATATCACCCGAAGTACGTTTGGTGGGTGACAATGTTGAAGTAGGTGTATATCCCTTGGCGCAGGCCATGGAGAAGGCTAGCGAAATCGGTTTGGACCTCGTGGAGATTTCACCCAATGCCGACCCGCCGGTATGCAAGATCATTGATTACAAAAAATTCCTTTACGAACAGAAAAAGAGGGAAAAGGCCATGAAGGCCAAGGCCTCTAAAGTGGTTGTCAAGGAAATTAGGTTTGGCCCGAACACGGATGACCATGATTATGAATTTAAAAAGAAGCACGCCGAAAAGTTCCTAAAGGATGGGGCCAAACTAAAAGCGTATGTCTTCTTTAAAGGACGGTCCATTGTATATAAGGACCAAGGTGAAATATTGTTGTTGCGTTTGGCCTCTGAACTTGAAGAGCTGGGCAAGGTGGAACAAATGCCAAAATTGGAGGGCAAGCGAATGACCATGTTCATTGCTCCCAAAACAAAAAAATAGCCCTTCGGCTACGCTCAGGGTCCGTCCTTCGGCTACGCTCAGGGTCCCGCCTTCGGCAATTCCCGAAGCAGGCGTTTAAGTTGTGTGCCAGTGGGGAAACGAATGGCCCTTTGCATCAAGAGGGGGGCTCCAAGAAAATTTAATAAGTGAGATTAATTATATAAAGTAGGAAAAATGCCTAAACAAAAAACAAAATCCAGTGCCAAGAAGCGTTTTAAGCTTACCGGGACGGGTAAAATCAAAAGAAAGCACGCTTTTAAAAGCCACATTCTTACAAAGAAGAGCAAAAAGCGTAAGCTTGCATTGACACATAGCACTTTGGTGCATGAAAATGATGTCAATAGCATTAAGGAACAATTACGCTTAAAGTAATTGTACTTAACAAGGTAATTATCACATTAACCATGGAGTTGGGCCAATAGCAAAAGAGTTACATGTTGAACGTGCAGATTTAGGAATTTCCAGTAAGGAAAAAACCTGCACCAACCACCCATTAACCGCCCACTACAAAAAAAACAGAAAGAAATGCCAAGATCAGTAAATGCAGTAGCTTCTAGAGCCAGAAGAAAAAAGGTGATGAAGCAAGCCAAAGGTTACTTTGGAAGACGTAAAAACGTTTGGACAGTAGCCAAGAACGCGGTTGAAAAAGCCATGTTATATGCCTACAGGGACCGTAGGAACAAAAAGAGAAATTTCCGCGCTTTGTGGATCACCCGTATCAATGCAGGTGCAAGACAGCACGGCATGTCCTACTCCCAATTCATGGGTAAGGTAAAAGCCAATGGTATTGAGCTCAACAGAAAGGTCCTGGCCGATTTGGCCATGAACCACCCAGATGCATTCAAAGCCATAGTGGAGCAGGTAAAATAAAACGAAAATATCTCACTTATTTGAAAAATCCGATTCTAACGAATCGGATTTTTTATTGGGCGGCTTTTGAATGATCTCGCTTCTGTCAAGAATTTTGACGGGCTGCCCTACTATTACTTTTCTGCCTAGGTTTTCCATTGCCATATAAGATAGTGGGGTTGTGGTACTCGCTTTCTTTTGGGTGTGTCCCTCCACAAGATGGAGTATGAGCTATTTCCAGGACCAATAGGAATTCTGATTGGAGATCGTTGTTTTGATACACTCTATCTCTGTACACTGCCATAGCCCTTTTGCAATTATGCTCCAAAAATGGTCACCACCAAACTTCTGCCCGAAGCACGGTCTCTATGTTCACACAGATAAATCCCCTGCCAAATACCTAAATTAAGCCGTCCTTGGGTAATGGGAATCTGCACAGAACTGCCCAATAGCGAAGCCTTAATGTGCGCAGGCATATCATCCGGTCCTTCATACGTATGCACATAATACGGTGCATTTTCTGGAACCATTTCATTAAAGTGGCTCTCAAAGTCTTGGCGCACGGTAGGGTCCGCATTTTCATTAATGGTGAGGGAGGCCGAGGTGTGTTTAATAAAAACATGGCACATGCCCTGGGCTATTTTGGAGATTTCCGGAACCTTTGCCAGTATAAGGTTCGTAATTAAATGAAAGCCCCTGCCATAGCGTGGTAATTGAATTTCTTTTTGATGCCAAACCATGTCTAAAAGTATTAAATAAAGGTAAAACTTAAGCAAACCATACCATTTAAAAAGTGATTGGAATACCTTTGGCAAAAATAGTATTACGTGGATTTTTCTAAGATAAAGATGGTAGTGAGCGATATGGATGGCACCCTCCTGAACTCCAAACATGAGGTAAACCCTTCTTTTTTTGAACTCTACAACGCGTTAAAAGAAAACAACATTCAGTTTGTGGCCGCCAGCGGACGCCAATACCACAGTATTTTGGAAAAATTACGTCCCATAAAAGATGAGATCATTTTCATTGCGGAAAACGGTGGCTTTGTCATGCACAAAGGGCAAGAGATGCTCTCTACCCCGCTCCTCAATGGTGCAAAGGAGACCGTATTGCAATTACTAGAAGCCCAAAAAGATATACACCCTGTGCTCTGTGCAAAGGACAAGGCCCACATCTCCGGAAGATCATCTGCATTTAAGGAAAAACTGGAAGAATACTACTCCTCCTATTCCGTTTGGGAGGACCTTAACGACCATACCGGTGAAATCATAAAAATAGCCCTGTACCATTTTGAAAGCTCGGAAAAACACATCTATCCGTTGGTAGAACATTTGGAAGATACATGCAAAGTAAAGATCTCTGGGGAGAATTGGGTGGATATCTCCAGCCCCTTGGCCCATAAAGGCCATGCCCTGCAACAGATCATGGATGACCAGCAGATATCTGCTGATGAGATCATGGTCTTTGGCGACTACAACAACGATTTGGAGATGATGGCCTTGTCCAACTACAGTGTAGCGATGGACAACGCCCACCCCAACGTAAAAAAAATAGCAAAACTAATGACCTCGCACAATGACGATCGGGGTGTGGAACGGATACTGGAACAGGTGCTTTCAAAACGTTCTGGGGGAGCGCTTTAGGGGTTAGGGGATGAAAGAGTGAAATAGTGGGTTGCTGAAATGGAGGTTAGTGAAGGAGGAAAAAAATAAAGAAGATAAAAAGTAAAAAAGGCTAGCAGCACCTTCTTTAAAGCTCAAAGGATGACTTTTGTGTTTGGGCTTGAGCTTGTATTTGGGCTTCGGCCGATCAGCCACCTCATCTCAGCTAGAATTCGTGCTTTCGATGGTCAATTACTTCGTAAAACCAAAGAATACAATGAACAAGGGATACTTCGCTGTGCTCAGTATGACAGATTTCTGGTTCATTTTGTGTTCGCCAGAGTTTGGGCTTCGCATGCCTAGCCAGATTTGACCTTGTATTTAAATGGGGGCTTCAGCCCCTTTTCAGCCCCCTCACCTGGGCTTGCCTTTAAACTCACCCTAATTAATTAGGTCTTCTGTTTTTTCTTACGGGCGGCGGGGAAGAGAATGTTGTTCAATATCAACCGATATCCCGGAGAAGTGGGGTGCAGTTCCAATTCTGTTTTAGGGTCCCCTACCCTATGCTGGTAATCTTCTGGATCGTGACCGCCGTAAAACGTAAAAAAACCCTTTCCCTTGATACCGTGAATGTACCGCGCCTCCCCGTTTATCTTATTTTCACCCAAGACCAAAACCGTCGGTTTTATTTCCGTACGGGTAAATGCAGTCGTCTGCCCCATAAACCCTTTGACCAATGCGGTGTGGTTCTGGCAGAGCATGGTAGGCACGGGATCCCATTTGGCCGAAAAGTCCATTAAGGTAAAATAGTCCGATTCCTTAGGAACATTCCCCCTTTTATTGGTCATGTCTATGGAAGAAAATTCATACTTCAACGGGTTTCGTTCCAAAGTAAAATCGGTAAAGGCAAAGGTGTTGCCAAAATCCAGACGGGCCTGGTAATTGGGGTCTGACGCATCGCCATCAAACATGGGTTCACAGATATCCACCCCATCCGCCGCCAAGGCAATATCAAAACTATCGGTCGCAGAGCACATGGCAAACATAAAGCCGCCCCCGATCACGTAATTCCTGATTTTTAGGGCCACGGCCCCTTTGGCTTCGGAGACCTTGTTATAGCCCAAGCTACGTGCGGACTCTTCCGCTTGTTCCTTTCCTTCTATGTACCAAGGGGTGGCCCTGTATGCCCCATAGAATTTTCCGTATTGCCCCGTAAAGTCCTCATGGTGCAGATGCAACCAATCATACAGGGCCAACTTATCATTGAGCACTTCTTCGTCATAAAGGGTCACGTACGGAATCTCCGCATAGGTCAAGGCCATGGTCACGGCATCGTCCCAAGGTTGATTTTCCTTGGGGGAATATACTGCGATTTTCGGCGCCTTTTCCAAGATAACGGCATCTTGGTTCATGGACGGACTGGCAATAGCATCCAAAATACCATTGGCCTGCTCATCCGATACTATTTCAAAACTAACCCCCCGAAGCTGACATTCCTTCCGTATGGCCTCCCCATCGGGCAGCAGGAATGATCCCCCCCGGTAGTTGAGCAACCACTGTACCTTTTGCTGTTTTGATAATATCCAATAGGTGATACCGTAGGCCTTGAGATGGTTCTTCTGGCCCTCCGCGTCCATGGGAATAAGGATAGAGGAAGCCAGAACGTTCCCTGATAGAAAAAGCAAACTACATAGTACTAGGACAAAGCGCATATCTTCTGGTATGGTTCTTTTCAAAGATAACGCAAAAAACAGGTAAGGGTAAATGCTCCTTTCGTTAAAGTATGCTAAAAGGGCACATCAGATTCCCCATCCTCAAAACCATCGTTCATGCCGCTTCCAAAAGCCTCGTCAGTGCTGGGATAGCTTTTAGTGGCGAAGGGGTTTTCACCATCAGCGTTCATTTTGGACTGGAACTCAAAGGGCGAATCAAAATCATCCAAATTATCGAACTTACCAAGTTGACCAATGAACTTCAACCTTATGTTGTCCAGACCCCCGTTACGGTGCTTGGCCACGATGAACTCTGCCTGCCCTTGGGTTGGGGTACGTTCCTCATCATCCCATTCCTCAATCTTATAATACTCCGGGCGGTAGATGAAAGAAACGATGTCCGCATCCTGTTCTATGGCCCCGGATTCCCGCAAATCCGAGAGGATGGGCCGCTTGCTCCCCCCTCTGGTCTCCACGGCCCTTGAGAGCTGCGACAGTGCTATGACCGGCACGTTCAGTTCCTTGGCCAAGGCCTTTAGGTTTCGGGATATGGTGGAGATCTCTTGCTCCCTATTGCCCCCTTTTTGCGATCCCCCAGCGGTCATCAACTGCAAATAATCTATGACGATCATTTTTATGCCATGTTGGGATGCCAAACGCCTTGCTTTCGCCCTGAGGTCAAATATGGAAAGTGATGGGGTGTCGTCTATGAACAAGGGCGCTTTCTCCAACGCCTTTACTTTAACGTTGAGCTGTTCCCATTCATGTTTTTCCAATTTTCCGGTACGCAATTTTTCAGAGGAGAGTCCGGTCTCTGAAGAGATCAAACGGGTGATCAACTGCACGGAGGACATTTCCAAGGAAAAGAAGGCCACGGGAATCTCCGAATTAACGGCAATATTCCTTGCCATGGATAGGGTAAGGGCCGTTTTTCCCATCCCGGGCCGGGCCGCAACAATGACCAAATCACTGGGCTGCCAGCCCGAGGTGAGCTTATCCAATTTATCAAAACCAGAGGGAATACCGCTCAAACCCTCCTTGTTGGCAATTTCCTCTATCCGCTTCTTGGCCTGTATGACCAAATTTTGGGCAGTTTCGGCAGAGCGCTTTAGGTTGCCTTGGGTAACATCATATAGTTTGGATTCGGCCGCATCCAATAGATCAAAGACATCCGTGCCCTCGTCATAGGCTTCCTCAATGATCTCGTTGGAGATCTTGATCAAGCTGCGCTGAATGTACTTTTGTAGGATGATACGGGCATGGAACTCAATATGCGCCGATGAGGCCACTTTTTGGGTAAGTTTTATGAGGTAGAAATCGCCCCCAATGGCCTCTAGTTTGCCCGCTTTCTTCAACTGCGAAGAAACGGTTAATAAGTCCACTGGTTGTGATTCTTCGAACAATACGAAGATGGCCTCATAAATGAACCTGTGGGCGTCTTTATAGAACACTTCTGGATGTAGGATATCAATGACCTCATCCACACCTTTTTTGTCTATCATCATGGCGCCAATCACAACCTCCTCTAAATCAACTGCTTGTGGTGGTATTTTACCTCTCTCGAGACTAATAAGGGTAGATTTGTCGATCTTACGACCCACTAAAGGCTTTGTGTTCTCCATACTTGCGAAAATATGCAATTAACTATAAGTTAACATGGTAAACCTGTTTTAGGATGTTCACTGTTAACTAACAATTCTCTTGTTAATAAAGTACAATTTAATGTTGATAACAAAAAAAATCCGAGAAATTTTCTTCTCGGATTTTCCTGAGCTTGCAAAAATAGCGACTCAGTCTTTAAAAACCCCCATTTGGGCATATTTATCCATACGCTGTTGTACGAGATCTTTTGGTGATAACTTTTGCAATTCCTTGTAATGGGCGGTTATTTTGTTCTTGACGATCTCAAAGGTCTTTTCCCTGTTGGCGTGTGCGCCCCCCGAGGGTTCCCTGACGATCTCATCGATCAATTTGAGTTTTTTCATATCATTGGCCGTAAGCTTCAGGGCATCTGCCGCCTTTTCCTTATACTCCCAACTACGCCACAGGATGGAGGAGCAGGATTCTGGGGAAATGACCGAGTACCATGTATTCTCTAGCATGAGCACTTTGTCCCCTACCCCAATGCCCAAGGCACCACCGGAAGCCCCTTCGCCAATGATGACCACAATGATGGGCACCTTTAAACGGGTCATTTCCAAAATGTTTCTGGCAATGGCCTCGCCTTGGCCACGCTCCTCCGCCTCAATACCGGGATAAGCCCCAGGGGTATCTATCAAACTCACTACGGGGATACCAAATTTTTCCGCGGACTTCATCAAGCGCAGGGCTTTTCTATAGCCTTCTGGGTTGGCCATCCCAAAATTGCGGTACTGCCGGGTCTTGGTATTGTATCCTTTCTGTTGGCCTATGAACATATAACTCTGGTCCCCGATTTTTCCAAGGCCGCCGATCATGGCCTTATCGTCCTTGACATTACGGTCCCCGTGCAGCTCCAAAAAGGTCTCCCCGCAAATGGCCCTGATGTAATCTAAGGTGTAGGGCCTATTGGGATGCCTGGAAAGCTGTACCCGTTGCCAAGCGGACAGGTTTTTATAAATATCCTTTCTGGTCTCCTCCAATTTTTTCTCGATCTGCTTGCAGGTCTCGGATACGTCCACATCACTCTCCTCGCCTATGACCATGCACTTGTCCAATTGCTCTTCCAATTCTTTGATCGGAAGTTCAAAATCCAAATATTCCATATTCCGTAAGGTTTCTTTTTTGGTATGGGCAAATATAAAACTTATAACGTGAAAGCAAGGCCCTAGTCCTGAATTCTATTGGCCCTATGTTTTAAAATGGCGTTGGCGATTATGGTGAGCAGAATGATGCCCGCACCCACATAGAACAACGCGTTCATTTTTTCGTCCGCCCCAAAAATGAACCACGCCAAAAGTATGCCGTATACGGGCTCTAGGTTGGTGGTGAGCATGACCGTGTACGGGGTAAGGACCTTCATGATCTTCACCGCGGCAATAAAGGCATAGGCGGTACAAACCAAGGCCAAGATCAAAAGATAGATGCCATCCGTATAGGCTACCGTCAACAACTGCCAGTGCAGTTTCCCCTGTAGGGCCAAGAGCAGGGTGAGGAACAGGGCCCCAATGCCCAATTCATAAAAGGAGATGATGGAAGGGCGGTACGTACGGACCAATTTGCCGTTGATGAGCGCAAAAACGGCGGCCAGGAATGCGGAGACCAAGGCAATGCCCATGCCCAGCACGTACTTGGATTCCACCCGGAAAATCAAGTACAGCCCCAGCACTACAATCAGTCCAAAAACAACCTCGTACCCAATCAACTTGCGACCAAACCAAAAAGGCTCCATCAATGCCGTAAAAAAGGCCCCTGTGGACATCATTGCCAAGGCCACGGAAACCGTGGACACCTTAATGGCCCAAAAAAAAGTGACCCAGTGCAAGGCCACTACAATTCCCCCTACAAAAAACCAGCCCAGATGTTCCCGGGCTATGCCCCATCTTATTTTCTTTATACGGAGATACCCAAAGATGAAGAGTGCCGCCAACCCCATCCTGATCCAGACCAAGGGTATGGAATCTATGGTGATGAGTTTGCCCAAAATGGCGGTAAAGCCCCAGATAAAGACAATAAAATGGAGGTGCAGGAGATTGGCCAGCCTATCTTTTTGCATTCTTGAGCAGGTATAGGGCCAAGAGACCGAAGAGCACATTAGGGATGATCACGGCCAAGAGGGGCGAAAATCCGGATTGTTCCGCCAAGGTACCGAACACACGGTCAAAGAAAATAAAGACAAAGGCCACCAAAATACCAAAGGCAAGATTCACACCCATGCCCCCCCTTCTCTTAACAGAGGATACGGCCACGGCTATGACGGTAAGGATGAAAGCGGTCAAAGGCAGGGCCCACCTCTTGTACTTTACCAGAATATAGGTGTTGATGTTACTGGCCCCCTTTCTGCGCTGATCTTTGATGAACTGGTTGAGCTCAAATAAATTCTTGGTCTCTGCCACATAAGACACGGGGGTGAGGTCATCTATTTTAAAGGTAAAGAGGGTATCCAACCTACGCTTGCTTTCAATAAGGGCGGTATCGCCCAGCATTTTTCTTTTCTTGTAGGCCGTTAACCGGTAGGTGCTGTCCTTATCCACCCAACGAATATTGGCCGCAGAGATCTTAAAGTCCAGTTGGTTGAGGCTATCAAAACGTTCAAAGGTGAAATTCTGCCCAATTTGCCGCGCGGGATCAAAACTGCTCACATAGATAAAATCGGTTTCATTGAGCTGGTTGAAAATATTGCTGGTAATACGGTCTTGTTTGCCCTTTTTAAGGTACTTGAACTTAAATTCATTGAACCCTATACTGGCTTGGGGCACAATGAACATGTTCATAAAGAACATGATGATGGCCACGATGGTGGCACCGATCAAGTAGGGCCTCAGAAACCGCCCGTAGGAGACGCCGGAACTCAATATGGCCACGATTTCCGTATTGTTGGCCAATTTGCTCGTAAAAAATATGACCGACAGGAACAGGAAGATGGGAAACAAGAGATTGCCTATATAAATGGTGAAGTTGAGGTAGTACATCAATATTTCATTGAGCGGGGCCTCGTTGTCTATCATCTTGCCGATCTGTTCGGCGAGGTTCACCATAATGCCAATGGGTATGAACAACAAAAGCATGAGGCCAAAGGTGGCCAGATATCGCTTTAAAATATAGGAATCTATGATTGATAGCATTACAAGCGCTTGTCCATTTGTTTTACCATGTTGTTCTTCCAGGCACCAAAATCCCCTGCTAAAATATGCTTTCTGGCCTCACGTACCAACCACATGTAAAAGCCTAGGTTATGTATGGTGGCGATCTGCTTCCCCAAATATTCATTGGCGGCGAACAAATGCCGCAGATAGGCCTTGGAATATTCCCGGTCCACAAAAGTAGTCCCCATGTCATCCAATGCGGAAAAATCGTCTTCCCACTTCTTGTTCTTTATATTGATGGTGCCATGTGCCGTAAACAGCATACCGTTCCTTGCATTGCGCGTGGGCATGACACAATCAAACATATCCACCCCAAGGGCTATGTTCTCCAAAATATTGATAGGAGTGCCCACGCCCATGAGGTAACGGGGCTTATCTTCGGGTAGAATGTCACAGACCACTTGGGCCATGGCGTACAGCTCTTCTGCCGGTTCCCCTACAGAGAGGCCTCCAATGGCATTGCCCTGCGCACCGGCATTGGCAATGTATTCGGCGGACTGTATTCTTAGGTCCTTATAGGTAGAGCCCTGAACTATAGGAAAAAAAGTCTGTTCATAATCATATTCCAGGGGGGTTTTTTCCAAGTGTTTCATGCAACGGTCCAACCACCTGTGCGTCATGTGCATGGACCGCTTTGCATAGGTATGGTCACACGGGTATGGGGTACATTCGTCAAAGGCCATGATGATGTCCGCCCCGATCACCCGTTGGATCTCCATAACGTTTTCTGGGGTGAACAGGTGCGTGGACCCATCTATATGCGATTTGAACTTTACCCCCTCTTCCTTGATCTTTCTGTTCCCGGATAGGGAATAGACCTGATACCCTCCACTATCCGTTAGGATGTTCCGGTCCCAGCCCATGAACTTGTGCAGGCCCCCTGCCGCTTTCAAGATCGGGGTCTTGGGACGCAGAAAAAGGTGGTAGGTGTTGCCCAGAATAATGTCTGGATCAATTTCTTCCCGCAGTTCTTTTTGGTGCACGCCCTTCACGGAGGCCACGGTGCCCACTGGCATGAAAATAGGGGTCTCAATGGTACCATGATCGGTGGTAAGCGTTGCTGCCCTTGCCTTGGTGAGCGGGTCTGTCTGTTGTAGCTTAAATTTCAATGGTCATCAATAAAGAGGCAAAGATAAGCAACTGCGTTTCTTAAATACCCAATAAAAACCAAAGATGTTCTTTGGGTATTGGGTCAAACATTGGTGGAAAAAGAACAGCCTTGCCCCTAATTAATCACCACATTTGCGATACGCAATATTGCAGTAGTACTGCCGTTTCTATGGTATGGGCAAGAGCGTACCAACGTGGTACCCTTATTGCTATTACTTTATCAACATAAAACAACACTCGTATGAAAAGAACAATGCTTATTATGTTTGTCCTGTTGACAGGATATGCCGCCATGGCCCAGAAAGGCTCTGGTTTTGGAATTAAAGGCGGTTTGAACTATAACGGCAACGGCGATTTTTTCGATTCTGCCGAAAATGCCGTCCGCAGTCCGGATAGGAACGTGGGCTACCATGTGGGGGTCTTTGGTAAACTGGGCAATACCCTATATGTGCGTCCGGAGTTGGTCTATACCAGCACTACCTCCGCCTATAATGAGGGCGATTTAAAGATCAATAAATTGGATGTTCCGGTACTCTTGGGCATAAAAGTGATCGGCCCATTGAACGTTTTTGCAGGTCCCGCTTTTCAATATATACTGAATTCAAAGTTTGACGGGGTCACTTTTGACGACATTGAGAACGATTTTACCGTAGGCCTCAATATAGGTGCCGGGGTAAACTTGGGCAAGTTGGGCATAGATGTGCGCTATGAGCGTGGTTTCACGGAAAATGAGATCAATTTCATCAGCACCAATCTCACCAATTTAAATGGTGACCGCGTGGATACCCGTCCCGATCAGATCATCTTGAGCCTTTCGCTCAAAATTTAAAAGCAAACCATAGCCATAAATAAAGCCCCTTGATGATTTTCAAGGGGCTTTACTTTTTTTATTTACAGTAATCTTTACTCCAGGTCATTGTCCAGGTGGTCAGGGATACCGTCCCCGTCCGTATCCGGAAATAGGACCAGGCCGTTTGTGTCCTTTTGTATTTCCCCATCGATCAAGATTTCCTCACGGGTGGGTATTCCGTCCCCATCGTCATCCGTATCGTTATAATTGGCCAAGAAGACCGTAAAGGGCTCCGTTTCACGATCGGTATTGTCATTGTTGAGGTCACCGTCATTGTTGATGTCCTCTTGAATGGATGGAATACCATCGCCATCAAAATCCGTATCGGGCTCATAATCGAACAAATCAATCTTGAAAATCAAAGAAGAATATGCCGGTATACCTGAGCCCTGAGGAGGAGAAACAAAGTATCCCAAACCGGAAGGCATAAAAATGGCCCCTACGCCATAATCCGTATAACTTATGGTCCCGTCCCCATTTTCTGAAGGACCCGACCCCTTTTGAAAGTATTCCACGCCATTTCCAAAACCCTTCACTACTGCGGAAAGATTAAATAGGACCGGTTGAGCGGTTGAGGCATCAAACAGCGTTCCATTCAATAACTGTCCTTCATAGCGCAAAACGGCATTATCGCCAATAGTGGGCATACTGTCCGTAACAACTCCCTGCCTGGCGATGAGGATATAAAGGGTAAGGTCTACCTCTTCCCCGTCATCCCGTCCAAAATCTGAAGAGGCCACAGTGAACGTCTCCGTAACAAGCTGCATTCCGGGTATGTTCTCACTGTTGATGTCCAAAATGGAGATCTTACCGGCGCTTTCGCCCGCAAGGGTATCAAACACTATCCTGGGTAGATCATTACCGCTGGCCGATTGAAAATCCTCATAGTTGAAGGTGTGAGAACTTAAAAATGCCATGATCTCCGCTTCATCTTCTGCAGAAACCTCACTCAGTAGCCGTGGCGGAATGGCCTCTGGAGCATCTGGGTCGTCATCCCCGCAAGAGGAAAAGAGGACCAGTAGCACTATAGCATACCATATACCTTTCAATTTCATACGCTTTAATCTTTCTGATTACCTGATAATGAATCAATTAAAAAAATGAAGAAGGTGTGCTATTGCTCCGCTTGCGCGCCAAAAACTTTTCACATTGCCTTTTCATAACATCAACCCTTTTTTTAAAAGCACCTTTGGAAAGGCGTATTTAAAGCGCGCAAGATACAATTTTCCCCTATTTTTGTGGAAGACCTTTAACAAAGAATTTAAGGAGATGCGGATTGATAAGTATTTATGGTGCACCCGATATTTCAAAACCAGGAACATGGCCACGAACAGTTGTAAAAAGGGCCATGTAAAGAGCAATGGTCAAGTGGCCAAACCGGGCCGTGAGGTTTTTCCCATGGATGAAATTGTTCTTAGAAAGAACCAAATAGAGTACCAGATGACCGTTTTGGACATACCGCCCAGCCGTGTGGGGGCGAAATTGGTGGACATCTACCGTAAGGATACTACCCCGGCATCGGCCTTTGAGCACAATGAACTATTGCAGTACTCCAAAGAGTACTACCGGAAGAAGGGAACTGGGCGGCCCACCAAAAAGGACCGCCGGGAAATTGAGGACTATCTGGATTCCCCACAGGATGCCGAAACCGGTGACGGCGCTGCACCATCTAAAAATGAAACCCCTTAGGAAGAGTACCTTTACCTTGCCTACCTTTACCATAAGAACCACAAACCCATGGAACAACAGATACTATCCCACCAGCAAATACAACATAAGATCGAGCGTATTGCCTACCAGATCTATGAGACCAATGTAGGCGAAAAGGAAATCATAGTGGCAGGCATTGCCGGGGGCGGCCTGCAATTTGCTAAAAAGGTGATGGCGGTACTGGAAAAGATCACGCCGGCCAAAATCATACTGTGCGAAGTGAAGATGGATAAAACCGACCCATTGAAGAGCGGTGTGGCCACCTCCCTCTCTGAAGGGGAATACGTCAACAAGTCCTTGGTGTTGGTGGATGATGTCCTCAACTCTGGCACCACCTTGATCTATGGAGTGCACCACTTTCTCAAAACACCCCTTAAACAGCTTAAAACAGCGGTCTTGGTGAACCGCAACCATAAGAAATACCCGGTTAAGGCAGATTACAAGGGGATAAGCCTATCCACCTCCCTGCACGAACATGTCAATGTGATTTTTGAACCTGGAGAGGACCGCGTTTTCCTAAACTAAAAGGGACTTGATCTCCGCAACAATGGCGGTGGGCAATTTGTCATCCACCAAGACCTTCAACGCCGCTTGGTTATAGAAAAAACTACGTTCAAAAAGGTGTTTGGCAATGTATTCCCTTACCTCCGCATCACTGGCGTTGCTCAAAAGGGGCCTGTGCTCCCTTTCGCTTTTTAAACGGTCTGTCAACGTATCAATGGAAGCTTTCAAATAAATGGTGTTGGGGGTGGTGGTGGTCATTTTCTGCATCGTATCCCCAAAACAAGGGGCGCCGCCCCCAGTGGAGAGTACGTAGCCTTTATATTGGCTAAGGATTTCCGTTACATACTTTATTTCCCGTTTTCTGAAATACACCTCACCCCTCTCTTGGAACAACTGTGTTATGGTCGTTCCCTCCGCCTCTTCTATGTAGGCATCAAGATCTAGGAACCTGAGGTTCAACAGTTGCGCCAACAACTTTCCAATAGTGGTCTTACCACTGCCCATATAGCCCACCAAAATGATTTCCATCTGCTGCTCTTTTTATATACCGTGTATCCTTGTCCTTTTTTAAATGGGGTCCTAGATGGCATGACCTTCCAGACGGAACTTGATGACGGTATGCCACCGCGGGCCCATGGTCCTTTTCCTTGTGTGCTGAACATTCAGCACGGTCCGCGGCCGTTGGGTTTACACCCCTGTTTTCCTTACATAGGGCCTATTATAAAAACCTTCTTAAAGAATTATGAATACCGGTACGTCTTTCATTTGTTCTGCAAAGTTGCTGTAAACGAATAACATGGCAAAGAAATCAAAAAAATCTATTGATTTGCACTTGTAAAATAAATTAATGCCCTTATATTTGCAGCCGCAAAAGGGTATCCCTTTTTTTGACATCATGACCTGGTAGCTCAGTTGGTAGAGCATCTCCCTTTTAAGGAGAGGGTCCTGGGTTCGAGCCCCAGCCAGGTCACATTAAGAAAACGAAAGCTTGTCAGAACGACAGGCTTTTTTTATGGCCTAACAGTACTGGCGAGAAGTTTATCCTGGGCCAGGTTGTTCGCAGAGGAGGGCAGTCCAATTTTCAATGCCGATGTAACCGATCGCTTTTGGCCAACAGTAGGTCACCAGCCCGTTATTCCACTAGCCCACCACCCTAAACACAAGGCGCCCTTGGGCTTGGGGCGAAAATGCCCGTATTCTAGATCCATTTCGTACATTTAAGCAAATCATGACCATGTACCGAAACCCCTTTTTCATTCCATGTCGCCGCCTTGGGCAAGCAGCACGGCTGCTTTTCCCGGTGGCACTGATTTCCGCCATGCGGGGAAAACCCCGAAAACAATCCATCTTTTCCATGAGGCTCATAGCTGCATGATTCCATTATCATTTCCAAAAAACCTAAAAAAATGGCCATAAAGAACACCATACTACCCTTTGTTTTTCTTTTTCTGATTGGTGCGTATCCTCAAGCCACAACAGATTACGACCTGTGGCTCTCCTACCCGGAAATAGAGGATGAAAACCTATTGGAACACTACCGATCACAGACCAGCACCATTGCCTTTACAGGAACTTCAGCAACCATTCAGGTAGCCAAAAAGGAACTCCAAATGGCATTGGAAAAGATGTTGGGCAAAACTCCAGTCAAAATGGATACGGACCAAAGTAACGCTGCGCTGGTAATAGGAACCAAGCATCAGCTTACCTCTGCATTGCAGGGCATGCTAGCCATAGATTTAAAGCACCTTGGAAACGAAGGTTTCGTTTTAAAAGCAGTGGTACATAAAGAAAAGAACGTATTGGTCCTTTCCGCAAATTCGGATATTGGCCTTTTATACGGAGTTTTTAGGCTATTGGAGCTCATGGGGCAACATAGGCCCTTGGATCAAATTACTTTGGTTGATGCCCCAAAAATAGACCTTAGAATGCTCAATCATTGGGATAATCTGGACCGTACCGTGGAACGCGGTTATGCCGGATTCTCCATCTGGAACTGGCAAAAACTTCCAGAATACATTGACCCGCGCTACTTGGATTATGCTAGGGCCAATGCGTCCATAGGCATCAATGCCATCTCCTTGACCAATGTCAACGCCAATGCCCTTATTTTAACACCCATATACTTGGAAAAAGTACAAGCGCTTGCCAATGCATTCAGACCGTACGGTGTTAAAATATTTCTTACGGCACGGTTCTCCGCACCCTTGGAAATCGGGGGCCTGGGCACGGCAGACCCGTTGGACCAAAATGTACGGGAATGGTGGGCGACCAAGGCATCTGAGATCTATGCGCACATTCCAGATTTTGGTGGATTTCTGGTCAAGGCCAATTCTGAGGGGCAACCCGGCCCACAGAACTACGGCCGCAACCATGTGGATGGCGCCAATATGTTGGCAAAAGCCCTAGAGCCCCATGGGGGCAGGGTCATTTGGCGGGCCTTTGTCTACTCAGAGCACGATGCGGAGGATCGCGCCAAACAGGCCTATTCGGAATTTGTACCGTACGACGGTCAGTTTATGGACAACGTGCTAGTGCAGACCAAAAACGGACCCATTGATTTTCAACCGCGGGAACCTTTCCACCCCATGTTCGGGGCCATGCCCAAGACTTCACAGGCGATTGAATTTCAGATCACCCAAGAATATCTGGGGTTCAGTACCCATTTGGTCTTTTTGCCAAAACTCTTTGAAGAAGTGCTGGATGCCGATACTTACAGCAAGGGCGAGGGCTCAACCGTGGCAAAGGCCATGGACGGATCGCTCTATGACAAAAAGGTGACCGGCATGGTGGGCGTGGCCAATGTGGGGACGGACTTGAACTGGACGGGCCACCCTTTTGCCCAGGCCAATTGGTACGGATTTGGCCGCTTGGCCTGGGACCCCTATTTGGATGCCGAAACCATTGCCGAGGAATGGCTGCGCCTAACCTATTCAAACGAGGCGTCTTTTGTTGAGCCTATGAAGGAACTCCTGATTTATTCCCGCGAAGCCGTTGTCAACTATATGAATCCCCTTGGGCTGCACCATATATTTGATACGGGCCACCATTATGGTCCCGGGCCTTGGGTGAGTGAACTGGGCAGACCGGAATGGAACCCCACCTACTACCACAATGCCGATGAACATGGCATTGGCTTTAACCGCACGTCCACTGGCAGCAATGCCATTGCGCAATATGCGGAACCTTTGCGGTCACGTTGGAACGACCCAAGTACGACCCCGGAAAAGTACTTGTTGTGGTTCCACCATCTGCCATGGGACTATACCTTGAAGGACGGTCATACACTCTGGGACGGTATTGCCCTGAAATACCAAGAGGGTGTGGACCAAGTAGCGGACATGATCGCCACATGGGAAAAGATGGCGCCCTACCTGGCCAAAGAGCGCCATCATGAAGTGGCCATGCTCCTTCAGATCCAATTGAAGGAGGCAAAATGGTGGCGAGATGCCTGTTTGATGTATTTCCAGACCTTTTCTAAAAGGGAACTCCCCAATGGCGTGGAAAAACCCATCCATACCTTAGAGCATTTCAAAGCATTGAAATTCCCCTTTGCACCGGGCATACGGCCGCAATGGGATTGATTGTTCATCAACGTTTAGGACCATCCGCCGCTGTAAAATGTGGCGCATTAGCCTGAAAAACTGTATATTTAGTACGACAGGTCTTTGGGCTTGTTATAATGGAAATATTGTGGCATTTAATTAATGCCCGCCTTGTAGGTAGAACCAAAACCAACACTATGAAAAATATCTTGAGCACCTTATCTGAAAAATTCAAGGCAGAGGAGCGCGCCTATGCTGCATTGCGAGCCAAGGAGACGGAAGATCCTAAAACCGGAAACCACCGAAGAAACTTCTTGAAAAAGACGGCATTGGGCGGCTTTTCATTGGCCGGTTTCATGGGATATGCCTTTGAGGATACCATGGCCGAAACCACCGCTAAGGTCAGCCGTGCCTCCGCTCCATCTGAATTAAAGATCACGGATATGCGGTATGCCCTGACGAATGTCATGGGGGGTACGGCCATCATCCGCATTGATACCAACCAAGGCATATATGGCCTAGGCGAGGTTCGTGACGCTGCCGATGTGCGCTATGCCCTTATGCTGAAAAGTCGCATCCTGGGGAGAAACCCCTGCAATGTGGAAAAGATATTCAAGATCATAAAACAATTTGGTGGCCCTGCCAGACAGGCAGGTGGTGTGTGCGCCGTTGAAATGGCCCTGTGGGACCTATGTGGAAAAGCCTATAACGTGCCCGCTTGGCAATTGCTGGGCGGCAGGTACCGCGACAAGGTGCGTTTATATGCAGATACCCCAGAGGCCGCCTCCCCCGAAGAGCAAAAGCGTTTGATTGATTTTAGGGTGAACGAACAAGGATACACTTGGTTGAAAATGGACGTATCCATAGGCGAACTAAAAGGTAAAAAAAATACCGTGGTGAACGGTAAATTCTGGGAAAACGAAAAAGGCAACTTGGCCCAGTGGGGAGACCAACGCAACATGATGTCCTACGGCAATACCATGCACCCCTTTACCCAGATACAGATTACGGAAAAAGGATTGGAACACCTACAAAGCGTGGTGGCGGACATTAGGGACATGGTGGGCTATGAAATTCCCATTTCCACAGACCATTATGGCCATTTTGACCTTAACAACAACATCCGCTTGGCCAAAGCCTTGGATAAGTACCGCTTGGCGTGGTTTGAGGACATGGTGCCCTGGCAGTATACCGAGCAATGGAAGACCATCACCAACGCCATTGAAACCCCAACTACCACAGGAGAGGATATCTATCTGCTCAAGGATTTCAAACCGTTGATCGAACAGCATGCCGTGGATATCGTACATCCGGATCTAGCATCCTCTGGTGGCCTTTTGGAAACGAAGCGCATTGGCGATTATGCCGAGGAATTTGGGGTGGCCATGGCCATGCACCAAGCCGGCACCCCGGTTTCTTTTATGGCCAACGTGCACTGTGCCGCGGCTACCCAGAATTTCTTGGCTTTGGAGCACCACTCCGTGGATGTGCCCTGGTGGGAAAGCCTTGTAAAGACCGTTGGTGGGTATAAGATGATAGACCAGGGGTTTGCCACTGTTCCTTTGACCGCTCCAGGTCTGGGCATTGAGCTAGACGAGGAGGTCGTCAAAAAGCACTTGCACCCAAGTGACAAAAGCTTTTTTGCACCCACTAAGGAATGGGACGAATTGCGCTCACATGATCGTACGTACAGTTAACAGCTTCAGAAATAACCATCATTTAGGAATAAAATCAGTATCATGAAAAAACACATACTTCTGCCCTTCATCATTTTGGTGGCGACTGTCCATATGGAGGCACAGGGCGTGGCCGCCTCCCCAACCTACATAAAAGAACTGACCTCTGAATGGAAGGGCGAGCGTTTTGAGGATGGCCGCCCAAAAGTATCCGATGCCCTTTTAAAGCGAATGAGGAATATTCAAATTGAAGAGGCATGGGGTTTCTTAAGGGGGCGCGGCTACCGTAACCAATATGAAGGGGGATGGGAAATCATCCATCCAGACAGCGTCATGACGGGCCGTGTGGTCACCGCCCAATACATGCCCCTAAGGCCAGATTACAAAGAATTGATAAAGCACAAAGGGGGTAAAGAAAAAAGGGATACCATTGGGGGCAGCAATTCCTGGCCCATAGAAATTTTGGTGCCCGGGGACGTCTATGTGGCAGACGGCTACGGGCGTATCATAGACGGTACCCTGATAGGCTCCAACCTGGGGAACGCCATCTATGCCAATTCCAAGAACGGGTTTATTTTTGACGGTGGGGTGCGCGATGTTGCGGGCCTGCTCACCATTAAGGGTTTCAATGGATGGTACCGCGGTGCAGATCCCTCCTACCTGCAGGAGGAAATGCTGACCCACATCAACACCCCTATCCGTATTGGGCGGGCCACCGTGCTGCCCGGCGATGTGGTTTTGGCGAACCGCCATGGTACCATATTCATCCCCTCACACTTGGCATCTGAACTGGTCCTGTCCTCTGAGATCGTGGGCCTAAAAGACCAGTTTGGGTTTCAGCGCTTGCGCGAAAAAAAGTATACCCCGGGCCAGATAGATACCAAATGGACGGATGCCATCAACGCCGATTTCAAGCAATGGTTGGATGCCTATCCAGACGATGAATTGCCCATGACCCGACAGGAACTGCAAGATTACTTACATGTGGAACAACATTGATGTTTCACCAACACCAAAATAACATGCCACACCTTGTTCTTACCCTGAAAAAATGGACCATTATGGGTTTCATAGGGCTATTGGCCTTACCCATTGCCCTACGATCACAATCGGACTCACCCAATGAAAAAGCCTTGGAGCAAGTGGTCTCCGATCTCTACACCGCCATGATCAATAAGGATCAAAAGACGTTGGAGGCACTTACCTTGCCCGGGTTGACCTATGGTCATTCCAGCGGTATCATCGAAAACAAATCAGAATACGTTGAAGCGGTCGTGGCAGGTCCTTTTGACTACCTGTCCATAGACCCCGCAGATCAGACCTTGCTTTTTTATGGTGATACGGCCATTGTGCGGCATATTTTCAATGCCAAGGGAAAAAGAAATGGGGAGGCCGTTGTTCTACACCTAGGGGTCATGATGGCTTTTCAACACGTAAATGGCCTTTGGAAACTCTTGGCGCGCCAAGCCTATAAACTTTAAAACAAGCACCTTTGAAAAATCGCAGTACGTACTCCATTGCATTAGGCATTTCGGCACTTTTCCTCATGGCCATCCTCTATATGGTGACCACAGGTCAGATTGAGGATGCCGGTTGGTTATTTCTGGGCTTTTTCGCCACCTTGGCCTTTGGTTTCAGCGGATTCAAGGCGCTGAAGGGTTTGGTGTTCACCACAATGATCTTTGCTGGTGTCTCCTTGGCGCTTTATTATCCCAGTTGGTTTACGCAGCTGGGGGGCGTTGAGCTCACAGTGCTCATTATCCCCTTGATCCAGATCATCATGTTCGGTATGGGCACCACCATGAGCCTAAAGGATTTTGCCACGGTGTTCAAAACCCCAAAAGGGGTGTTCATTGGGGTCTCAGCGCAATTATTGATCATGCCCTTGGTGGGTTTTGCCCTAGCCAAAATGAGTCCGTTTCCGCCAGAGATCGCCGCGGGCATTGTGTTGATCGGATGTTCCCCAAGTGGGGTGGCCTCCAATGTAATGGCCTATTTGGCCAATGCCAATGTGGCCCTATCCATTACCATCACCTCCATAGCCACGTTATTGGCCCCTTTTCTAACACCGGTCCTTATGAAGTTTTTGGCAGGGGAATTCGTGGAAATTGATGTGCTGGCCATGATGTGGACCATTGTTAAAATGATCATACTCCCCATTGGCGCAGGGCTCTTGTTCAATAAATTAACGGGGGACGGGGCCCAATGGTTGGATCGTGCCATGCCCATTATTTCCATGCTGGCCATTGGTTTGATCATTGTGATCATTACAGCGGCGGGGCGGGACAGCCTTTTGGACATAGGGGGCATTCTCATGTTGTTGGTACTCATCCACAATGTGTTTGGTTACACTATTGGCTACGGATACGCAAAACTCTTTAAAATGAAAGAACAAGATGCGCGTACCATAGCCATAGAGGTAGGGATGCAAAATGGCGGTTTGGCCTCCGGCATCGCCAATTCCTTGGGTAAGATTGCCACCATGGGCCTAGCGCCGGCCGTATTCGGTCCCTTGATGAACATTACGGGATCCATGCTCGCTTCCTATTGGCATGGCAAACCGACCCAAACCGTACCCAATAGGGTGTTGGATCAATGACAAA
>CAKZLG010000350.1 GCA_937125035.1 uncultured Maribacter sp.
TAAGCTATCACCGATCATCAAGGAACTTTCCGGCGATGCCTTGGCCAAGGAAAGGGCCATTTTAAAGATGTTGGGGTCGGGCTTTTTGACCCCTGCCATTTCAGCATCCACCACATGGCCAAAATAGCCATGTATCCCAGAATTCCGTAATTTTTTCCCCTGTATTTCCTGAAAGCCGTTGGTAATGATGTGCAATTGATAGTTGGGGCGTAGGTAATCCAAAATTTCCACGGTATTGGGGAATAAGTGCCCATAGGTGGAGAGGTGGTCTATGTAGGAGGCCGCCAAGCTGTGGATGAGCTCATCCGTGACCGGGTGGCCAAGGGCATCGAACACCGTCTTTAAACGTTGGTAGCGCAAATCTGCCTTGGAGATCCGCTGTTCGCGGTACATTTTCCAAAATTGTAGGTTGGTGGGCACATAGACCTTTAAAAAATCCGGAAGATCAACGGGTACCCTGTGGCTTTTGAAGATTTTCTCAAAAGTAAGGGCGGAATTCCGCTCAAAATCCCACAAGGTGTGGTCCAAATCAAAGAAAATATGGGTAACAAGGCCTTTATACATGATGTTTTTTTATGCACATGTGATACATTTCCATCCAATCCAGTGGTCCTTCGCCACCCAAGAGCTCATTGGAAAAAACCGTAATGAAAGCGCCCTTTACTTTCTTGATCTCATGGTAGAGGGCATCCAACTGAATGGCCACCTGATCTTTGTTCTTTACCTGCAACAGGGCATAATCATGCAGCGCAAAAGGGTTGACCTTTATGGGTTGCTGCAACTCCAACGGTATGTCATAGAAATAAAATGGTGTACAGGTGCCCGCCCTAAAGCCCACCTCATGGGTATAGCCCATGGTAAAATCTTTGGTGAACTCCGCACTGATCAGGTTCCTGTAGGTCTCCGGCACATCCACTCTATTGTAACGCGTCCTTGAGCGGTTCAGAGGTCTATTGATCACGTGCTCCAAGTGGTATTTCTCGCGCTTTAGCAGTTCCAGATCGGCAAAGGAGCTATAGGATGCCGCCAAGGAGACCACCCCATAATCGGCCACGTATTTTATGAGCGATTTGAATTTGTTGTTATTGATGGATATGTTCTTGTCATACCTGGAATAGTCCGCAAACTGAAAAAAGAACATACTGGCCACCCTGAACTCTTTATGCCATGCAATCAGTTGGGCAAAATTGTCATAGGGGTCTTTCTTGAGTTTCAACCATACCGCCAGGCGTTCCACTACCCTGCCCAATTTAAAGGTGACCAGATCCAAAAGGAGTCCTCCCGTTCCACGAACAAGGCCCTTATGGGCATAACAGTGCGATGTGGTGACATCTATGATGCTCGTGTAGGAATACTTGCGCTGCCCGCCCTGCATTTCCGGGAACTTCTCTTGTAGAAGTTTCAATAAACGAAAGGCCCAAATATCCACCACTGGTTTTTGTAGAAAACGATGTTGATAGGCAATGCTGTCCTTAGGGGAAAACCGCCCATGCACATCCTTTACATGGGGCAGGTACTCCTCATACCTGCTCAGCAGATAGAAACTAGCGGCAAAGATATCATAGGGAACATTGCTCCGCTCCCCCGCTGGAAAAAAACAAGGCACCCCCTCCCAATCCTGTACGGAAATTTCCACATCATTGATGCCCTGTTCAAAGAGCAGATCGGTACTTCGTACATGGAATTCATTCTGTAAGGGCTGTTTGGCGTAGGTGATCTTGGGTCCGTTATGCTTAATGAACTCCTCTACTTTCACCGTAAAAGAGATCTCCACCCCTAAAATGCCCGTGAACATCTGTTTCATGATGTAGGTGAACCTAGGGGTGATCTTATGCGTGTATATCAAGAGCATTTAGAGAAGGGCATTATCTGCAAAGCTAAAATAATCTCTTTGGGTAATGATCAAATGATCCAGTACTTTCACATCCAAGGCCTCTCCGGCCTGCCGTACCTTCTGGGTAATCTGTTTGTCCGCAGTGCTGGGCCTTAAGGTACCCGATGGGTGGTTATGCGCCAAAATCAAGGCCACCGCACCAAGTTCCAGGGCCTGTTTCATAATAAGCCGTACGTCTACCAAGGTGCCGGTTATGCCTCCCTTGCTCAACTGTGCCTTGTGCATGACCTTATTGGAATTGTTCAGGAACAAGATCCAAAACTCCTCGTGCTCCAGTTCGCCCATAATGGGCTGTAGAAGCTCAAAGGCATCCCTACTCTGGGTTATCTTCTGTATTTTCATGGCTACTTCCCCCCTTCTACGCCTGCCCATTTCCAAGGCCGCTGCTATGGTCACGGCCTTAGCCTCCCCAATGCCCTTGAACTGCATGAGCTGCTGTACGGAAAGCTTTCCCAATTCATTGAGGTTGTTGTTGACCGAGGCCAGTATTCTTTTGGAAAGTTCCACAGCGCTTTCTGCCCTGCTCCCAGAGCCAATGAGAATGGCAATAAGCTCCGCATCTGAAAGTATGGAACGCCCTTTTTGCAAAAGCTTTTCCCGGGGCTTGTCATCATCCGCCCAATGTTTTATGGAAAATGGGGTGGGGTTTTCTTGCATGTGTTAAAGATAAGGAAATCAGAAATTTATCCTGTGGTAATATCTTATCAGGAAATGGGGGGCACGGTGCCCCTAACTACTCTAAAAGCCGTTTTACACCCTCCAGATCCAGCCCGCCATAATTGCCCGAGCTCATGAGCAAGAGGGCCGTTTGATCGTACACCCTTTCCAAAATATAACTATGAAAGGCTGCGGCATGGGTGAAAATCTTCAGGTCTTTCCTGTTAAATGCGTCCCGAATCTGTTCCGGGGCCACTGCTTCCAATTTTTTTATGGCTACGGATTCGGGCAGGTAAAAGATGACCGCCTCATCGGCCGCATCCAGTGCCCCCCGGTATTCCTTGAGAAATTCCGGGTTAAAACTGCTATAGGTGTGCAGCTCCAGACAGGCTACCAACCTGTGGTCTGGATATTGTTCCCGTACAGCCTTGGTCGTAGCGGCCACCTTGCTGGGGGCGTGGGCAAAATCCTTATAAATAACGCCCTTGGACGTTTCGGCCAGTTTTTCCAATCGTTTTGAGGCACCTTTGAAGGTAGCTATGGCCTCATAAAAATCCTCTTCATCCACTCCCATTTGTTGGCAGATCCATTTGGCCCCTGCCAAGTTATTGAGGTTATGGGCACCGAATACAGCCAAGGGCATGGGGCCTTCTGGGGTCTCTAAAAGCGTGGTGCCCCCTTCCAATTGATATTCTGGGGTGGTGTAAGGGAATTTTCTAATGGTATTTTCGGAAGCTTCAACCACTTTGACCACCTCAACATCTTCTTGGTTGTAGGTTATGGAGCCCCCATTGACTATACTATCCACAAAAATCCGGAACTGCTCTACATAATGTTCAAAAGTGGGAAACACGTTGATATGATCCCACGCGATGCCGCTCAACAGGGCAATATTAGGCTGGTATATGTGGAATTTCGGACGTTTATCAATCGGTGAGGACAGATACTCATCGCCCTCCAAAACCATGAAATCATTTTCATCCGTGAGCTGCACCATGCGCTCAAAACCATCCAATTGTGCCCCCACCATGTAATCCACTTCCTTATCATGATAGTTCAGTACATGCAGAATCATCGAAGTGATGGTGGTCTTTCCATGACTACCGCCAATAACGACCCTTGTTTTATTTTTGGACTGTTCGTATAAAAATTCAGGGTATGAATATATTTTTAGCCCTAGTTCCTGCGCTTTTAAAAGCTCGGGATTATCGGGTTTGGCGTGCATTCCCAAGATCACGGCATCCAGACCGGCGTTCAGCTTTTCCGGGAACCATCCAAAAGCTTCCGGTAAGAGTCCCTTTTCATGCAATCTAGATTTTGAGGGCTCAAAAATAACATCATCGCTCCCGGTGATGGTATAGCCCCTATGCGCCAACGCTAGAGCCAAATTGTGCATGGCGCTGCCGCCAATGGCAATAAAATGAATGTTCATACAACTTGTTTACGCCCTCAAAGATACAGATTGCCAAGGCGGGGACAAATCATTTCAAAAAGACCGCTATTCTTTTTACCTTAGAACAAAATAAGAACCATGAACTTAAAATTATCCAACATAGCTTCCAAAGAGATCATGCCCGGTTACCATGGGAAAATGGTGCATGCACAACACATGAGCATCGCCTTTTGGGAAGTGGAAAAAGGGGCCCAAGTACTTGAACATGCCCATATGAACGAACAGATCATGCACGTACTGGAGGGTGACTTTGAATTCACCCTAGATGGCCAGACACAAGTCTACCACCCCGGGGATATCGTGATCATTGCCCCTCATAAGGCCCATAGTGGAAAAGCCTTGACCCCTTGTAAATTGATGGATGTCTTTAGTCCCACAAGGGAAGAATATAAATAAGTCCTCAAACAAGCCCCCTTAGCAAGCCCCCTAATCCCCATAGGGGGAACGCTTATTGGGATGTGCCCCCCAAGGAAAAACAAGGAATTGAATGCGTAAAATAAAAATAACATAATGGAAATATCACTTTTAGGAAAAAAAGCACTTGTTGGTGGCAGTAGTGGTGGCATTGGCAAAGCTATTGCCCAGCAATTGGCGGAAAGTGGCGCCAGTGTAACATTAATGGCCCGCAATGAAGAAAAACTTCAACAAGTATTGGATAATCTGGATGTTTCCAAAGGGCAAACACATCAATATCTAGTTGTAGATTTTTCCAATTATGAAGGATATAAAAAACATATTTCGACATTTTTTGAATCGAACAGTATTGATATTTTAGTGAACAATACCCAGGGCCCACCCGCCGGAAGCGCCCTGGAAAAAACGCTGGCCGATTACCAAGAGGCCTTTGACCTGCTTTTTAAAACAGTGGTGTACACCACAGAACTGGCTCTTGTGCACATGCGCAAGCAGCAGTGGGGCCGGATCATCAATGTAGCCTCTGTCTCCGTAAAGGAACCCCTTGGGTATTTGGCGCTCTCCAATTCCGTTAGGGCCGCTGTGGTCACTTGGGGAAAGTCGCTCGCCAATGATGTGGGCCGGGAGGGCATTACCGTGAACAGTGTGCTCACCGGGTATTTTGATACCGACCGCATAGCCCAGCTCAACGCCAAAAAAGCGGAACAATTGGGCATTGCCCCAACGGCCGTACGTGCGGATATGGAAGGTAAAGTTCCGGTGGGCCGCATTGGTGACCCGTCCGAATATGGCTATTTAGCAGCGTTCTTGGCCTCTGACAAAGCCGCCTATATAACGGGAACACAAATCCCCATTGATGGCGGATTGTTGAAGAGCCTATAAGCCCCTAGCTAGCCCCCTGGCCCCCAAAGGGGCGACTTTCTTACTCATGTTAAAATTGTATTGCGGAACAGTAAGCGTTCCCCCTTTGGAGGCTAGTGGGCTCCTTCACTCACCCAAACCACCGTTTGCCTCAGTTTTCATTGTCTACAGGGAGTTTTGGCCACATCTTTGCACTTAACTTTGCACTTGTATACACAATTTGACCTTAAAGCGTTCATATCTATGTATATAGCTTAATTAAATAAGGAATGAAACATTTTGTACTAATTCTAACGATACTACTATTTTCTCAAATGGCACAATCGCAACAAAACAACGGTTCTTTTGAAACACTCTGGTTACAAGTTGAAAAATTAGAGAAGGAAGCACTGACGAAGTCTGCCTTAACCGTGGTAAATACCATTTCGGAAAAAGCAAAAAAAGAAAAGAATGCCGCTCAAATTGTAAAGGCCTTGCTGTATGCTTCAAAGTATGCCATGACATTGGAAGAGGATTCCCAATTGAAGATCATCAATGATTTCAAAACGGAAATAAAAACGGCGAAAGCGCCCACCAAAAATGTATTGGAGAGTTATTTGGCAGGACTTTTTTGGCAGTATTTTCAGCAGAACCGGTACCGTTTTTATAACCGCACCACAACCGATGTAAAAGTGGATACAACGGATTTTCGGACTTGGGATTTAACTACGTTGTTCAAGGAAATCAGCATGCATTATGAAGCATCCTTAGCGGACGAGGCCCTTTTAAAACGGACTCCTGTTTCTCGTTTTGATGTTATTTTAAATCAACAGTCTGACACTGAAGAATACCGCCCTACCCTATTTGACCTTTTAGCGCACAATGCCCTTAGTTTTTACAAAACCAGTGAGAACAACATCACCCGACCCGCAGCGAAATTTGAAATAGACAACCCCGACTTACTGTGCGAAGCCTATGCGTTCACCTCAAAAAATATCGATACCGCAGATGACACCTCTTTACAGGCCAAGGCACTTTGTATTTATCAAAAACTGTTAATGCTTCATTTGCCTTCAACAAAACCGTATACCTTGGCGGAAATCAATATAGAACGTCTTCAATTTATTTATGACAACGCCACCTTTAAAAACAAAGGGGAGCAGTTTCTTGAAGTCCTGCAAAACTCCGCTTCTGCCGCTAAGGGAAGTTTAGCAGCCGGTCTGTATCGTTATCAAATTGCATTGCATCTCAATAATCAAGGCAATGAATACCAACCGAAACTTCGGGAAGAACACCGTTGGAAGAAAAAAGAAGCGCTGGCCCTATGCGATAAGGTCATTGAAGCCATGCCTGAAAGTCGCGGTGCGGAGCAGTGCAAAGCCTTAAAATCACAAATTCTCCAGAAAAGTCTGGAATTGACCGCTGAACAGTACATTCCTATAGAGACCACTTCCCGCTTGTTGGTGAATTACAAAAACCTTACGGACTTAACGCTTACGGCACATCGGGTGACGCAACGCGAATTAAATACGATAGACGATTTGTATCCGCAGGAAAAAAAGTTGGCCTTCATTAAAAAATTAGCGGTGGCCAAATCGTGGCAAGCATCGCTTAAAAACGAAGCGGACCATCAGTTGCACAGTACTGAAATTGCTATGCCTCTTTTAGAAAACGGACGGTATTTGATTCTAGCCGAAACAAAAAACGATACGGAGAACACCTTCTCTTTTAGTTCGGTTCAGGCCACGGATATGGCACTTGTTGAAACCCATACCAATTCAAAGCACCACTTTCAAGTAATAGACCGTTCTAATGGGAGCCCCGTTGCCAACGCCAAAGTAACCCTTCGTTATCAAAAGAATTATGACGGGTCTCGTTTGAGCAAAAACTTCACTACGGATAAGCTGGGGAACATTTCGATAGCCTTAACCAATGAAAACTGGAGCGATGTTAGCATAACGGTGGTGAAAGACAAGGACAGGGCCTACTTCAGGAATTATTATATCAATAGGAAATATGCTAAAAATCAGCCTGAGGCCAATTACACCTGCTTTTTGTTCACCGATAGAAGTATCTATCGCCCGGGGCAACCTTTATTTTTCAAAGGGATTGCCATACAATATGATAATGGGTTCTCCTCTATTTTAAAAAAGGAAAAAGTCTCCGTAGAATTAAAGGATGTCAACGGACAATTGATAAAAACAGCAGAATTCATCACCAATGATTACGGTTCTTTTTCTGGGGAATTCATACTGCCCAGTAATGGCCTCACGGGACAATTTTCCCTAATGGCCCTATCAAATAATCTTCCTTTAAGTGGCTATGCGGGTTTTTCCGTTGAAGAATATAAACGTCCTAAATTCGAGACGTCTTTTGAACCGGTCACCAAAAGCTATACAGTCAATGATGACGTTACCGTAAAAGGAACTGCCATGGCCTATGCAGGCAGCACGATTACCGATGCCCAAGTATCGTACCGGGTAAAGCGGGTGGTGTACTATCCCAGATGGTATTCTTGGTTTTACCCCTACTTGAGAACATCCCCTCAAGAAATCGCCCATGGAGAAACCAAGACCGATGCCTCAGGGAAGTATGAAATCAATTTTAAGGCCCTACCGGATACTACCGTTGATAAAAAGAACATGCCTAGTTTTAGTTATGAAGTGACGGCCGATGTTACGGATATCAATGGGGAAACGCGCAGTGCAACCACCGTTGTAACGGTAGGCTACCATACCTTGACGGCAAACATGAGTATCGACAATCCTTTTAACAAGGATACCAAAGACAATACCCTGACCATTTCCACCACTAATTTAAATGGGCAATTCGTACCCGCGAAGGGCACCGTGAAAATGTATAAGTTAATCGCCCCCAAAACTGTCAACCGTCCCAGACCCTGGCCTGCTCCCGATTATGCGGGATGGTCCAAGGAAGAATTCAAGACCTTATATCCCCATGATGCTTTTGCCAATGAACACGATGCCGCTACTTGGAAAAAAGGGAAACTGGTTTGGGAAACAGACTTTGATACAGAAAAGTCAAAGGAAATTCCCCTTGGAACCACTAGAAAATGGGTATCCGGAAAATACGTGCTTGAACTGGAAAGCAAAGATAAATTTGGGCAAGAAGTGAAAGATATCCTTCAGACCACTTTGTTCGGTCCTCACGACAAAACGTTGGCCGATAATGAACTGTTCAAAATAAAAACGGACAAAGACCGCTATGCCATTGGCGATAAGGTGCAAGTGACCCTCTTATCCAGTTCGGAAGATATGCAGGTAACCATCAACATAGAAAAAGACCATAAGGTGATCGAGACCAAATTGATTCACCTCAATAACAATTCAGAAAGTTTCAGCGTACCCGTTACTTCAGATGATTTAGGCGGATTTGCCATTACCTATAGCTTTGCGGTCTATAATTATTTTCAAGCGGGAAGTTTAAATATTCAGGTGCCCTACCCTAGTTCAGAACTTGAAATTGAAACGCTGACCTTTCGGGACAAATTACAACCTGGCACTGATGAAACATGGTCTTTTAAAATCAAAGGACCTAAAGGCGACAAAGTTGCCGCCGAACTTTTGGCGAGCATGTACGATGCCTCATTAGATGCTTTCAGAAGCCATTATTGGGGGTTTAACCCATTAATAAGGCCCACCTATTATACGACCCGAACGGCGGACGCCTATTCCAACTTTAATACAACACGGTTCAATACCTATTTGGACGGCACCTATTATACTATAAAAGGGCTCTATTTTGATTCGTTCAATTGGTTTGGCCTGCAGTTTGGCTACGGACGGTATTATGGAAGGAGCGTAGTAGCAAGTAGAATGATGAAAAAAGAAGGAGTTCCAGGAGCAGCGCCTGAAATGATGAATGCGGACAACGAACTTGAAGCATCTATGGCTGAGGCACCCATGGAAGATGACGTTGCATTCAGTAACATAGAAAAACAACAAGAACCAACGTCTGAACAGGCTACCGAGGAAATCCAAATCCGTAAAAACCTTCAAGAAACCGCCTTTTTCTTTCCGCATTTACAGACGGATCCAGCAGGTAATGTGTCTTTCAATTTCACCACTCCGGAAGCCCTCACTAAATGGAACTTGCAGTTATTGGCACACACAAAAAACCTGGAAAGCACCTACCAGACGTTACAGACCGTGACCCAAAAAGAGCTGATGGTCATCCCCAACGCGCCACGATTTTTACGGGAAGGCGACGAAATCGTCATCAGCACAAAAATCGCGAACTTGACTGAAAAAGCACTTTCAGGTAAAGCAAACTTAAAACTGACCGATGCCCTGACCGGAAACGATATTTCTAAGACATTGCTATTGAATTCTCTCCCTTCGGGGGAGCTAGAGGGGGCTCCCTTCCAAGTCGATTCCCTGGGCAACACCCAAGTCGCATGGCAATTGAAAATACCGGAGGGCATACAGGCCGTTCAATATACCGTAACCGCCAAAGCGGGAGATTTCAGTGACGGGGAACAGAACCTTTTACCGGTATTGACCAATAGGATGTTGGTTACCGAAACACTGCCCATGTGGGTCAGAAGTAAGCAGACCAAGACCTTTACCTTGGATAAGTTGAAAAATACGTCTTCGGCTCGCTTTGGCTCCGCTCAGCGGCCGACATTAAAACACCATAAACTCACCTTGGAGATCACCAGCAACCCAGCATGGTACGCGGTACAGGCGCTGCCCTATTTAATGGAGTATCCGTATGAGTGCAACGAGCAGACCTTTTCCAAATACTATGCAAATGCCTTGGCCAGCCATATTGCGAATTCAAACCCTAGAATTCAAGAGGTATTTAAGCAATGGGCCAATTCCGACGCACTTGTGAGTAATTTGGAGAAAAACCAAGAATTGAAATCGCTGTTGATTCAGGAAACGCCTTGGTTACGCGATGCACAGTCCGAAACCGAGCAGAAAAAACGTATTGCGCTCTTGTTCAATCTGGACAAAATGAAAAACGAGCAGGCCACTGCTTTGAACAAATTACAACAAAACCAGAAAGGTTCAGGTGCATGGCCCTGGTTCAACGGAGGTCCTGATAGTCGTTTTGTAACGCAGCATATCATTGCGGGAATGGGGCATTTAAAGGAGCTCACTTCGACTTCCCTGAGTGACCCAATTTCGAAGATCAACAGCTCGCTGAGCGGATCCGAAACGAGCCCAAGCCCCGAAATGCAAAATGTGATTCAAAAAGCGATTGCTTATTTGGACAACGAATTCGTTGAGGAATACCAGCAAATGAAAAAGTACGCAACGAATATGAACGACGATTATTTGAGCCGGACACAGATTCATTACCTGTACATGCGCAGCTTTTTCAAGGATATTGAAACCTCCAAAAAAGTCCTTGAAATTCAAGACTATTACAAAGGACAGGCCCAAAAATATTGGAAAAACAAAGGATTGTACGCCCAGGGCATGTTAGCTTTGATCACGCATCGTGATGGTGATATGAAAACATCCGAAAAAATACTACGGGCCTTGGAAGAAAACAGTATTACTTCTGAAGAATTGGGTATGTATTGGAAAGAAAACACCAGTTCTTGGTATTGGTATCAAGCCCCGATCGAAACACAGGCATTACTGATCGAGGCGTTTACTGAAATCCATCCGAAGGATTTGGAAACCATTGATAACCTTAAAATTTGGTTGTTGAAAAACAAGCAGACCAACCAATGGAAAACGACCAAGGCGACTACGGAAGCTGTTTATGCCCTGCTCCTGCAAGGAAGCGATTGGCTATCAGTTACCGATGCCGTGGATGTTTTGGTTGGTGGAGAAAAAATAGCCCCCTCCAAATTGGAAAATGTACAAGTAGAGGCCGGAACAGGGTATTACAAAACCGCATGGAACGGCAGCGAAGTACAACCCAAGATGGCCGAAGTAGAGATGTCAAAGAAAGGGGATGGTATGGCATGGGGTGCCTTATACTGGCAATATTTTGAGGATTTGGATAAGATAACCTCCGCGGAAACACCTTTAAAACTTAAGAAAAAACTCTTTCTTAAAAAGAATACGGACACTGGGGAAGTAATTTCGGAAATCACGGACAAAACCGCTTTGAACGTTGGGGATTTAGTACGTATTAGAATAGAATTACGAGCAGATCGCCCAATGGAATTTGTGCACATGAAAGACATGCGTGCCGCAGGTTTTGAACCCGTAAACGTAATTTCAAGATACAAATGGCAAGACGGCCTAGGGTATTATGAGGCTACCAAAGATGCAAGCACCAATTTCTTTTTTGACTATCTGCCCAAAGGCGTTTATGTATTTGAATATGATGTGCGTGTCAACAATGCGGGGGATTTCAGTAATGGCATCACCACCATCCAGAGTATGTATGCGCCCGAATTCAGTAGTCATTCCGAAGGAGTTCGGGTGAAGGTGGAACATTGATTTTTATAATACAACGGCCCTGTCTTTTAGTGTGGCCCAAACCCTTACTAACCGCCCTCTTAAAATGAGGATTCCGCTACGAAACCGTAACGGATACTACATTTGATTACAAGTGGCAGTCGTATTTGGGTTTCAACTATAGTGTTTCCCGCTACGCTTGCCCAGGCCTTTCATGGTCTATTTCCAAAAAGAATCGCTGATGAATTTCAGGCCCACAGGTAAGGATTCCCGCCAATAAGGCCAAGTATGGGCACCATCCCGGACCCTGTATTCGTGGGGTATTCCCTTCAATAGAAGTGCTTTGTGCAGTTCCGCATTTCCAAGGGTAAGGAAATCATCGTCTCCACAGTCAAAATAAATTTCCACTGTTTTTAGCTGTGCCGGGTCCTTGGTCTTGACCAAGTGGAGCACATCATACTCCTTGTAGCCTTTGTTCAATCTTTTGGCACCTGTAGTCCCCACCATATCGGGCATTGCTTTTGAGATATAACCATCCATGGATGCTTGGTCAGAAGCCGTGACCTCTTCCTCGGTAAAAACCGCTGCACTAAAAGCGGCGCATGCCCCAAACTCTTCGTGGTACTTCAATGCAAGTCGCAAAGATCCGGCACCACCCATGGAAAGTCCACTGATCGCCGTATACCGTTTTCCTCTGCGAATCCGGTATTTATCGGCTATAAAAGGGAGCAGTTCTTTTATGAACATATCCTCATACGGATAGGTACCATCTGTTCTGTTCATGTACAGCCTATCGTCACCATCGGGCATGATGATCACCATTTTTTGGATATTTCCTTGTTTTATCATCTGGTCCACGATGTGTTGCATACCACCTGCTTCGATCCAATTGGTCTCATCCCCGGTGTAGCCGTTCAAAAGATAGACCACGGGATACCAGCGATCAGAACGGTCATACCCATCGGGCAAATAGACCGTGTACTTGATTTCCGTGTTTAAAAGACTACTGTTCATCACTTGGCTCTCTAGAATGGTACTTTGGGCAGACAGCGAAGCGCCTATAACCAGCAGTACTAAATAGAACATATTTTTTATCATAGTAGTAAGATTTAACCTTGTTTTGGAGCCATGTCCGCTAATTAGTGGAATTTGGGCCCCAAATATTCCTATTACGCCCCAAGATAACCAAAATCCGGTATAAAAAAAGTTCAAATCCACTATGATGTTCCATGTCACCCCCGTTCCTTGGGCAATCTACCATGTACTGCGCATAAAAACCTGCTTTCAATTCCAATCTTAAAGTTCATGTTACCCTAGATTTCGTTACCTTGTAGCATACACCATTAGGTTTTGATTTTGATGGGTTCCTTCCCATTTAAAAAAATACTTAAAAAAGGTACATTATGGGTTTTGGAGCTGGACATATAGCGGACATGAACAATCGATTGAAACAAAACCGAGCACAACGCCCGTCCAAGCGTGCCAAGTTCAAAGAGAAAAATAGAGAAGCCATCCATGCCCCCGAAACGATTGCTGAAATGCCACAATTTAAATCGGTATCTGAAACAGTGCTTAACGATTTAAAAAACACCATAAGGATTCGTGCACAGAAAGATCAAAAGAAAGAAAGGTCCCTTAACGGTATCCTCCTTGTCTTTGGACTTATTTTTCTAATTGGATTTCTGAAGTGGCTCCAATAAAAAAATACCTGGAATCCACTATTCCCCATGGCCAAAGGGGTTGTTCGCCATTTTAAATTAGGATTTTCACAAAAAGCCGAAACGCATTAGTTAATCGCGCCCAGCACTTTTAAAAATAGGGTGATTCCTATTTGGCCTTTCAGCAAGGCAAGCATTGCAAAGAAGATGCGCCATTGGGAACAATAAAGCTGCGCATCCTATGGGTTGTTCTCTACTTTGGGTGGAAATTTCTCGAAGACCTTGGCCAAAAGTTGCTGCCATCTTTGATCTTTCATGGCAGGGCTCTCTGACTCATCATAGGGGCTACTGCTTTTAGCTTCCCAGATCAACTGATCGCGTTTGGCATCCACAAGGTTGAACTGTAGTTCCTGCTGCAATTTAGCACCGCCCACTGGAATGCCCACATTGATGCCCCCTCCTAGGTTACGGCCCGTACCGCCCAGGCCAACACCCACTGTATTGTTGGGCTGTGATCGGTAAAGCCCTCTTTTGATGTCCACCAACAGGTCTGCCTCCTCTGAAAAGAGGATTCCCTTTTGTTTTAGGGCGGCATCCAGCGCCCGCAACATTCGCTTTTCCTCCAACCCACTAAGGCCGGTGTCCATATCATTGTATACGTTGTAGGTGGTATAATCGTCAAAGTCCACCTGTGGGTCGTAATCGTAGTCCACCTTAATGGCACTGCAAGAGAAAAAAAAGAAACTTAATACGGAAACGGTTAGAGCTTTCATAACGTGCACTTTAAATAAAGTTAACCAAAAAAAGGAGGGCAGCGCAGTGTTGTAACAAGAATTCGATTAACTGTTGAGCATGGCCCACAGTTTATCCTTGAGTTGGGTGATGCCCGTTTGCGCCACTGAGGATATGAACATAAACTCCACCCCATGAAATTCCTCTTCCAGTTCGCTGTGCATTTCCGCAATGAGCTCCTCATCCAGCATATCAGATTTAGAAAGTGCAATGAGTCGCTCTTTATCCAACAATTCCGGATTGTAACGGCGCAGTTCATCCAGTAATATCTCATATTCCTTGCTAATATCCTTGCTATCCACAGGGATAAGGAACAACAACGTGGCATTGCGCTCAATATGCCTTAAAAAATAGTGGCCCAGGCCCTTTCCTTCAGCAGCACCTTCTATAATTCCGGGAATATCTGCCATGACGAAACTTTGAAAGTCCCTGTACTGTACGATGCCCAAATTAGGTTTGAGGGTGGTAAACTCATAATCGGCAATTTTGGGTTTGGCCGAGGTAATCACGGAAAGCAAGGTGGATTTCCCGGCATTGGGGAACCCAACGAGCCCAACATCCGCCAGTACCTTCAATTCCAGGGTTACTTGGGTCTCTTGTCCGGGAATACCGGGTTGGGCATACCTAGGGGTCTGGTTGGTGGACGTTTTAAAATGCCAGTTGCCACGCCCCCCCATGCCACCTTCCAGCAATATTCTCTCCTCCCCATGTTCCGTGATCTCAAACAGGATCTCGTTACTTTCCGTGTTTCTTACCACAGTACCCATGGGAACATCCATGTAGACATCCTCCCCATCTGCGCCTGTGCTTCTGCTTTTGGCCCCATGTTCCCCATGGCCGGCCTTAAAATGCTTTTTGAACTTAAAGCCCACCAAGGTCCATAGATTCTTATCTCCCCTTACAATAACGTGTCCGCCGCGGCCACCGTCGCCCCCGTCCGGTCCACCCTTGGTGATGTACTTTTCCCGGTGCAAATGCACGGAGCCCTTGCCACCATTGCCAGATTGGGCAAACACCTTTACATAATCCACAAAATTACCTTCCGTCATGCCTATATGTTCTATTTACCCGTTTGTTCTGTACTGCGAAATGAAAAAAGGACCTGCAAAGCGACTAAAGGTCCTCTATGACCTTGGTCAATCTTTGGGTGATGTCCTCAATGGAGCCAATACCGTCAACGCTGTAGAATTTGTTCTGCTCCTCATAGTATTCTCTTACCGGGGCTGTTTTGGTCTGGTACTCTTCAAAACGATTTTTGATCTTTTCAACATCCTGATCGTCCGATCTACCACTTACCTTTCCCCTTTCCAAGAGCCGTTCCATGAGCACCTCGTCATTGGCCTCCAGGGCAATGGTGGCATCCACCTGCATATCCTTTGATTCCAAAAAGTTATCCAATGCCTGTGCTTGGGCGGCCGTTCGTGGAAACCCATCAAAGATAAAGCCATCGGCATCCGGATTGTTGTCCACTTCGTCCTCCAACATTTTGATGGTCACCTCATCGGGCACCAAATCGCCCTTATCCATATAGGATTTGGCCAATTTGCCCAGGTCGGTTCCGTTCTTGATGTTGTAGCGGAAAACATCACCAGTGGAAATGTGCTTTAGGTTATACTTTTTTCGTAAAAATTCAGCTTGGGTTCCCTTGCCCGCGCCTGGTTTTCCAAACAGTACAAGATTGATCATATGCTTTTCATTTAGTTGGTATATTTCCTTAAGGTTTCTGCCCTGCTCCTTGTAATCCAGTCCGTAGCCCACTATAAAGTGATCGGGAATTTCCTTACCAAAATAGTCAATGGCATATTCCCCGTTGTAGACCTCTGATTTATAAAAAAGACTGGCGATCTTGAATTCGCCCACGTTGGTCTTGGTGAAAAGGTGCACCAGTTGCTGCAAGGTTCTACCCGTATCTATGATATCTTCCAAGATAATGACACTACGGCCCTCTATGTTCTCCGGGAGGTCCAATAAGGTTTCCACGATACCCGTGGAGGTAAGCCCTTGGTAGGAGCTCAATTTTACGAAAGAAACCTCACAAGGGTGCGGGTACGCTTTTAAAAAGTCAGATACAAACATGAACGAACCATTGAGCACACCCACAAAAATAGGGACCTTGTCCTGATAATCCGCAGCGATCCTTTTGGCCATATCCTGAACGGTGCCCTGTATCTGGGCCGCGCTGAGATAAGGTTTGAAATATTTATCGTGGAGCTTTATCAATTTCACTTAGTGTTTAAGGTGGGTAAAGATAGCATTTTGGGCCGTGTTTTTTGAATATTGGGGAATTGGATTCTCATTATAAGCCGTATTTTTGTGTCTCAACGTGTCTCTTAATTCGAATAAGAACGAATGAACCACTTTTCCTCTGATTTTAAATTGGGCATCCTTGGCGGTGGCCAATTGGGCAAAATGTTGTTGTACGAAACCCGTAAGTGGGACATTACCACCAAGGTCATGGATGCTTCCGGTGAAGCCCCTAGCCGCATTGCGTGCAATGAGTTTGTAAAGGGAGACCTTTTGGACCACGATGCCGTGTACCAATTCGGAACGGATGTGGACCTTCTCACCATAGAAATTGAGAACGTGAACCTGGACGCCCTAGAGAAACTACAGGAGGAGGGTGTGGTGGTACGCCCGGAACCCAGGGCCTTGCGCATTATACAGAACAAGGCCAAACAGAAGTTGTTCTACGTGGACCACGATATCCCCACAGCCGCTTTTCAACGGTTTGCCTATCTTAGTGAAATAGAAGACAGCATCAACAATGGCGGGCTGCACTACCCGTTTGTGTGGAAGGCCGCCCAATTTGGGTATGATGGCCAGGGCGTTAAGGTGGTGCGTAACTTAAGTGACTTGGAAGGATTGCCCCCCGGCGAGTGCATTGCAGAGACCATGGTGCCCTTTAAACATGAACTTGCCGTCATCGTGGCCCGCAACGCCAAAGGCGAGACGGCAACCTATCCTGTTGTGGAAATGGAATTCCATCCAGAGGCCAACCAAGTGGAGTACGTCATCTGCCCGGCAAGAATTGCCCCAGAAGTAGCTGAAAAAGCAAGGGCCGTCGCTTTAAAAGTAGCCGATGAAATTGGTCTTACAGGTTTGTTGGCCGTAGAAATGTTCCAGACCCAAGAAGATGACATCTTGGTGAATGAAGTGGCCCCAAGGCCGCATAACAGTGGGCACTACAGTATTGAAGCCAGCTATACCAACCAATTTGAACAACACCTAAGGGCCATTCTAAATTTGCCCTTGGGCAAAACGGATAGCAAGCTGGCCGGTGTCATGGTCAATTTGGTGGGCGCCGAGGGGCACACAGGAAACGTGGTCTATGAGAACATGGAAAACATCCTGGCCATGAAGGGGGTAACACCCCATATTTACGGCAAGAGACAAACGCGACCTTTTCGTAAGATGGGGCACGTGACCGTGGTGGATTCGGACATGGCCGAAGCACGGCAAATAGCACAGAAGGTAAAGGAGACCATCAATGTAATCAGCGTTTAGCCACTCGTTGACGATTGTTGGTCATTGGAAAAAGCAAAAATAGAACCGTTAAACAATAGAGCACCATATGAGCAAAGTAGCCATTGTCATGGGGAGTACCAGTGATCTGCCCGTTATGCAAGACGCCATAGACATCTTAAAAGGTTTTGACATTGAGGTGGATGTGGACATTGTCTCCGCCCACCGTACCCCAGAGAAATTGTACGATTTCAGTAAAAATGCCCACACCAATGGCTACACAGTCATCATTGCGGGTGCGGGTGGTGCGGCACATTTACCCGGAATGGTGGCTTCCATGAGTCCACTGCCCGTTATTGGAGTGCCCGTAAAGAGCAGCAACTCCATAGATGGCTGGGACAGTATCCTCTCCATATTACAGATGCCCGGCGGCGTTCCTGTGGCCACAGTGGCCCTTAATGGCGCAAAAAATGCGGGTATTTTGGCCGCCCAGATCATTGGGGCCTCGGATACATGTGTTTTGGACAAAATTCTACTGTACAAAGAAGGACTTAAACAAAAAGTCATGGAAGGGGCCCAACACGTGCGTACCAAACCATAACCCTGGTTAACTCCACAGTCCTTAGAACTCAAAAAGAAGCAGCCTTTGCTCCAAGTTAAAATTTCAATAATAACATGATGAATCCCCTTTTAGAGCCATTTGATACCGCCCCATTTTCAAAAATAAAGAACGAACACTTTAGCCCTGCCTTTAAAGCGGCCATGGAAATGGCCAGAACAGAAATAGACGGCATTACGACCAACCCTGAACCCCCCACGTTTCAAAACACCATTGAGGCCTTGGAATATGCGGGCCAGCAATTGGACCGGATTTCAAGCGTGTTCTTCAACCTCAATGCTGCCGAAACGAATGAGGAAATTCAAAAAATTGCACAAGAGGTCTCCCCCCTCCTGTCGGAATTCGGGAACGACATCACGTTGAACGAAGCCCTATTTAAGCGTATCAAGGCCGTGTACCACCAAATGGAAGGCTTGGACCTTAGCACGGAACAGCGCACGCTTTTGGAAAAAAAATACAAGAACTTCAGTAGAAATGGAGCCAATCTGCCCGAAGACAAAAAGAAACGCCTGCGAGAAATAGACGCCAGCCTCGCCAAACTGAAACTGAAATTTGGAGAGAACGTTTTGGCAGAGACCAACAAATTTGAACTGCACCTTACCCATGAAGACGACCTGGCCGGCCTCCCCGAAGGCGAAAAGGAAGCTGCTGCGCAACGCGCAACAAGTAAAGGCAAAGAGCAAGGCTGGTTGATCACTTTGGATTATCCCAGTTATGTACCCTTTATGAAATATGCCGAGAAAAGGGAACTCAGAAAAAAATTATCCCTTGCTTTTGGCAGCAAAGGCTTTCACAACGATGCGCTGGACAATCAGGATAATGTGCTCCAAATTGCACAGTTGCGCCATGAAAGGGCGAAGTTATTGGGATACGGGACCCATGCCCATTTTGTGTTGGAAGAACGGATGGCCGAAACCCCGGAAAAAGTTTCCGCCTTTTTGAACGAACTATTGGAAAAAGCGAAACCCGCCGCAGAACGGGAGTTCAAAGAACTTACCGATTTTGCCAAGGACTTGGATGGGATAGACCGGTTGGAAAAATGGGACGGTTCCTTCTATTCGGAAAAATTGAAACAAGAGCGCTTTGACTTGGACGACGAAAAATTAAAGCCCTATTTTAAATTGGAAAATGTCATTGATGGTGTCTTTCTGGTAGCGGAAAGGCTCTTTGACCTTACCTTTAAACAGGTATTTGATGTGGACACCTACCATGAGGATGTGAAGACCTACGAAGTACACCACCGCAAAGAGGGTTTTATAGCGCTGTTCTATGCGGATTTTCACCCTAGACCAGGAAAAAGGGGCGGCGCTTGGATGACCTCCTACAAACCGCAATATTTGCAAAACGGACAAAATATAAGGCCGCACATCAGCAATGTTTGCAATTTCACCCCCTCTACCAAAACCAAACCTTCCTTGCTCACCTTTAACGAAGTGACCACCCTGTTCCATGAATTTGGCCATGGCCTTCATGGCATGTTGGCCAACACAACGTATCCAAGTCTTTCTGGCACTTCGGTGTATTGGGACTTTGTGGAACTGCCCAGCCAGATCATGGAGAATTGGTGCTATGAGAAGGAGGCCCTTGCGCTTTTTGCGAAACATTACGAAACCGGTGAGGTCATACCCACAGCGCTCGTGGAAAAAATAAAGGCCTCTGCCACTTTCCAAGAAGGCATGCAGACCTTACGGCAGTTGAGTTTTGGGCTTTTGGATATGGCATGGCATGGCGCGGATCCCACTGGGATTTCCCAGGTCAAGGCACATGAAGAGAAGGCTTTTGAAGGCACAGAACTCTACCCCAACACCCCTGAAACCTGTATGAGCACATCGTTTTCCCATATTTTTCAAGGTGGCTATTCTTCTGGTTACTACAGCTATAAATGGGCCGAGGTGCTGGATGCGGACGCCTTTGCCTATTTCAAGGAACATGGTATTTTTAACAAGTCCATTGCCACGAAATTCAAAGAGCACATCCTCTCCAAAGGCGGTACGGAAAATCCTATGGTACTCTACAAGAGATTCAGGGGCCAAGAACCTCAAGTAGAGGCCCTTTTGGAACGGGCAGGGCTGTTATAAACTGTACCGGGCACATACTTTTTGGAACTATGTCGTTTGGGAGGCAATGATTTTTTTAATTCTTCCCTAAAAGGAATGAACTAGGCAATTAGCCCTATGGTATTGCGTTTTTCGGCCGACAGCCGCATGGACAAGGATTCGTGTGAAGGGGGTATTTTGCACCGCCCCCCCCTATCCTTATGGAAGGCTGCTTTCTGGTACAGAAGCAGGGTTACTTTTGACATGCTTTAAGGATGGTACCCGTTTCACCTCCCCAAAACAGAGTATTGACTTCTGCCTTACTATTTTCAGAAGCCCCTAAAGCAAAAATGTGATTGAGTTACCGGCTACTCACTGTGCACATGGTAAGTACTTCAATCTACAAAATAGATAAAAGCCTATGGCTTTTTCTTGATCGCATCATAGCCCCCTTCCAAATTCACCACACGCTTAAAACCCATGGCTTTTAACCTTTCCTGTGCTTTGGCACTCCTTCCCCCTACCTTGCAGTAGACATATATGGTTTTGTCCTTATCCATCTCGGAGAAGCGCTGGTCAAAATCAGGATCAAAGAGATTGATGTTCAAGGCCTCATCCAAGTGTCCCTGCTGAAACTCTTCCGGCGTTCGGACATCCACCAATACACCCTTTTGCGTGTGTTCAGGTTCCAGCTGTTGAATGGGCATGGAATCCGTCTGGGCACAGCCAAGATTCAAAAAAAGACTTAGAAGAAACACAACGGCATATCTCATGGTTATTTGCTTTTATACCCACAAAGATAATAGGAATTGAAAGAACCCGCCCCGTCCCCATATTAGGGCAAGACCACTTTTTACGTTAATTTTGTTACCTAGAGTAAAAAATAAATGGCCATACCTAAATTACAGCCCGAGCGCTGGGTAGACAATTACGCGGATTACCTCTTCAATTATGCCATTGGCAGGGTCAGTGATGCGGAAATGGCGAAGGATTTGGTGCAGGAAACCTTTTTTGCCGGTCTGAAATCCGCAAAAAATTATAAGGGTGATGCCGCCGAGCGCACTTGGTTGGTGGCCATTCTAAAACGAAAGGTGATTGACCACTATCGCAAGCGCAATTCCAAAAAGGGCAAGGCCGAGGTGCGCATGGGCTACAGCGCACAAAGTGAGGCTGAGGGCGACTGGCTGGAAGAGCAGGTGGCCGACCCCTTCAGCACCTTTGAGAACAATGATCTGGAGAACGAGGAACTGGGCCTGGCCATACAGCAGTGTATCACCAAACTGCCCAAAAAACAAGCCACGGTTTTTGCCATGAAGACCATACAGGGCATTAGTACGGAAGATATTTGTAATGAATTGAACATAAACCCGTCCAATCTATGGGTTATCATCCACAGGGCACGGACGGCCTTGATGGAATGTCTCAATAAAAACTGGTTTTAGGTATTATGGTTTCATGTGAAAAAGCAACATTGATCTGTAACAAGGCCCAATATGGGGAAGCTTCTTTTGTGGATATACTAAGAATGAAGTTGCACCATCTGATCTGTAAGACCTGTGCCAAGCATTCTTCCTGCAATACCCAATTGACATCGCTCTGCCAAAAGGCCAAGCTTAGGCATCTCTCACAGGCCGAAAAAGAGAAAATGAAAGAAACCCTGAGCCAACACCGCTAAGGCCCCAATTCCAAGAACGCTAGGCATAAAAGCCACCAGAAGACCGGTACACCCTCCACCAAAAAAGCAGAGAAATAGGGACTTTGGTTTTTACTCGTACGACATAATACCCATAAGAGTACCATAAAAACCAGGCCGTAGGTCATCCACAAGAACGCTGTGAGGTCATCTTTAGCGAACGTAAGCAGGAAAAAAAAGACCGCCAGAACCACACCCAACTTCCTTGTTCTTTCCACACCCAATCGCTGGGGCAGTGTCTGGAGCTCCGGGGCATCGTAGGCCAGGTCCCTGATTTCAAAGGGCAGCAAGAGCACCAACACTACGATAAAACGTTGCAGGGCCTCTATCCAAAGGTCCCAACCGTACAAACCCAATGCATCCCATGCAGGCAAAAAAACAGTAGTGGCCGCCCATACGCCGGCCACGATAAAAACCTTAAGACCTGCCCAATTACGAAGGTTTTGGTGCTGCGGCAATAAGGGTAGGGCATACAGTGCCACCATGACCGCTAGAAAGGACAGCCCGATCCAAATAGCCGATGACAGAAAGAAGAAATGGTAACCGCCCATGGCGCCCGCCAAAAAACTGACCCCTTGAATGTGCTTCTGGTAACTCGTGGATACCAAAATGTACTTTTCCGCTTCAACCCCGTACTTAATGAAATTGTAGCAACAAATAGTGGCAAAGAACAAAAACCACGCTAGGTGGCCATTGGCACTTATGTTTAAGTTTAGGCTAGTCACCTTCACCAAGGCAAAAACGGCCAAGGCTACGTGGATACTGGCATCCAAGTAAAAATGAAAAAGTTGCTTTGGCCATGACATTGAACAAAAGTAGGCAATGTGTTCATAACCCTGGCTTTCGGTTAAAAACTTTAAGTCAAAGCCCCTGAAAATGGGCTGTTGCCTGCAATATTATCATTAGTTTTGCACGACTAATTAAATCTACATCTTAATGAAAACAGACGTGTTCGCATCTCGCCACATCGGTATTCGTAAAGAAGACCAAGAGGCCATGTTCCAAACAGTGAACGTCTCCAATATTGCACAATTAATAGCCGAGACCATACCCGATGATATCCGTTTAAAAAAGCCACTGGAACTTGATGAGCCCATGAGCGAGCACGAGTTTCTTTCGCACATTGAACGTTTGGGCCAAAAGAACAAGGTCTTTAAAACGTATATGGGCCTAGGCTACCATGAGACGATAACGCCGTCCGTCATTAAGAGGAACATTCTGGAAAACCCAGGGTGGTATACGGCCTACACCCCCTACCAAGCGGAAATAGCCCAAGGAAGGCTAGAGGCCCTACTGAATTTTCAGACCGTGGTTTCCGACCTTACCGGCATGGAGTTGGCCAATGCCTCCCTATTGGATGAAAGCACGGCGGCCGCGGAAGCCATGACCATGCTGTTTGATGTTAGAAGCCGCCAGCAAAAGAAGGATGGTATTTTGAAATTCTTTGTGAGTGAGGAAATCCTGCCCCAGACCTTATCGCTTTTAGAGACGAGATCCACACCCTTGGGCATACAATTGGTCGTAGGTGACCATGAGGAGTTCAATTTTTCATCCGACTATTTCGGGGCACTGCTCCAATATCCCGGCAAATACGGGGAAATACATGACTACCGAAATTTTGTACAAAAGGCACAAGAAGCTGAAATAAAGGTGGCCGTTGCCGCTGACATTCTGAGTTTGGTATTGCTAACGCCACCCGGTGAATTTGGGGTGGACGTTGTGGTGGGCACCACACAACGGTTTGGCATTCCATTGGGCTACGGCGGGCCCCATGCCGCTTTTTTTGCCACCAAGGAAGCCTATAAGCGGAATATTCCTGGAAGGATCATTGGGGTCACCAAAGATACGGATGGCAAACCGGCCCTGCGCATGGCCCTACAGACCAGGGAGCAGCACATAAAAAGGGACAAGGCCACCTCCAACATCTGCACCGCACAGGTGCTGCTGGCCGTAAT
>CAKZLG010000351.1 GCA_937125035.1 uncultured Maribacter sp.
GGCCTTGAATTGCAGTTCTTCTAAAAGCGTCTTGGTATGCAAAACCATGGTTTATGGTGTAAAAATAGCCAAAACGAAGGGTCTTTTGAGGTTTTTTCGCCAAGGGTACCCGCTAATTGGGATCCCATATGTGGCAAAATCATTGCGAAAGACAGGACCGGCACTTACCGATGCGAACAGTGCTGTGCGAAGTTTGCAACTTCGGCCCTTTCTCAGTGGGCCTTTGTTCTTCAAATTGGAACGCTTTCGCCACCCTCTCATGTCATCCATCCATGGAAAAACCTAATGCAAAAGGGGGCGATTCCTGGCCGTGAATGTGCATCTTAAAACCTAAAACAAAAACCATGCGGCATTAATTTATATGACTACCCTTGGGCATTGGTTGTGGGAACAACGCCTCGCCCAAAATGGCCAAGGAAGCTGGACTCTTCTGAGTAAGACTCGCTAGCAAAAGGCATATTAGAACTATGAAGGTCAAAGGGGTCATGCAGCCTGTTGGAGACGAGCGTGACCCTCGCGCCAGCGGGGGGATTCGAGAACGAAGATTAAGTTGAGCGAGAAAAAGAATTCCTTTCTTAGGACACCCATAATGGCAATACCTGTTTTGGTTCTACTATTTCAAGGTTTCCTAGAAATAGAACCCCCTATTTTTTTATTCGCTTTGTTCATCTGTCCAATTCTAATCATTGGCTTACTGAATTTCATGAATAGTGAGGAGAATGGATTATCGCCGATGTGTGTGGAGTTCCTCAACCATCTTTAAATTCAATATCCCAAGGTTAAAATAAACGATTGCCAGTAGATGCAAATGGACCAAGGAAATTCAATTACCTTAGATGTTCACATAAGCGTTTCACAAGTACTCAAATCTTTTACAACGTTTTGAATAGTGATAAATGGGCAAAATTTGGATAATTATAATAGCGATAGTAGCTCTTCTGGTAATGGGTTTTCTTTCTTATCATGTGCTCAAGGGCTATGTCAAAGAAACACTCGGCAAAAAGTGGTTGCGTGTTTGGGGAAATAGACTTTATTTCTGGCAAAGTTTACTATTTCTCAGTGTAGTGGGCACCGTTCTGATTATGTTTTTATTGAAGTGGACAAACCTCTTGGTTTTCTAGGTTCAAGGAAAGCATATTTTTTAAAAATCGGGTAAATGATACCCCACTTTTTTAAGGGCAGCTAAACAATGAATTAATCATTAGGCGAGGGACTACCCATTTGCCTTATTTCTTGTATACGGAAGCATCAGGAAATACAATACTATTCTAAACGAAAACCACATGAACAAAAAGTAGCAGGACAAGAGCCCTTTAAAAGTAGAGAAGAGAAAAGTACGCCATTGAGAAAAAGCATTAAAGTTCAAAATCCCAACTGCAAAAGCCATCTACCAAGACCGAAGTGAGATTTTGAAAAATACCGCCGCCAGCATTAACCCTGACCAAAGAACAGATTGGGAAGAGCGGCCAAAAAAGAGCTTCACGGGGGAAATCCCAACAAGTGCCCAAAGCCGGTAAATAAGGCTTGTTCTACTCCTGTGGGGCCTGTAGCCGTTGGTTGATGGTCTCCAAGGACACGTTCAGGTAGACGTCTTCCCCTTGGTCCATAGGGGCAGGGGCATGGAAAAATACGCTTTCGCCAGAGGTAAGTTCCCCTTTGGTGAGGTAATGGCCTCCCATGGCATAGGATTTCCGCACGGTAACAGGAATGCCAGAGGACGGCGAGATCCTAAACTCATGGGCATACACAATGATCTGCCTCTTGGTATCCGCATAGGATTTAAGGATATCTATGGAAATCTTGTTCGCCTCACCAAAAAGGGAGGCCACGTAAAGTTCTTTCGGATTTTTGTACAATTCCATAGGGGGTCCGCTCACCAAAATGGAATGGTCCTTGAGCACAACGGCCCGATCGGCAAAGGGCAGCACGTCTTGAAAATCATGTGTGGCCACGATGCAGGTAACGCCATTTTCCTTTAGGTATTCAAAGACGTTGCGCCGCAGGCTGTTCTTCAGAAAATTGTCTATATGGCTAAAGGGTTCATCCAATAAAAGGATTTCCGGGCGTTGCGCAATGACGCGTGCCAAGGCCACCCGCTGCTGTTGGCCCCCGCTCAAGGTCTTTACTTTTCGGTCTGCAAAGGCCTCCAGTTCAATGAGCTGCAAGAGCTCATCCGTGCGTTTTTTCAGCTCGTTGGGGTAGAATACAGACAGGTATTGCCCAATATTTTCCCTGACGGAGATAAAGGGCATCAGGTCAAAATCTTGGGACAGGTACTTCATATAGGGCATGCCGGGTACGAGGTGGTAGGCGGGACCCAGAATGGGCTGGTCTTCCCAGAACAGTTTGCCCTGTTCCAGATCCATAAGGCCATAAATGATTTTCAGCAAGGTGCTCTTGCCACAGCCACTCTCGCCCACGATGGCGACATGTTCCCTGCGTTGTATCCTAAGGTCAATGTCCTGGAGCACCAAGTGCGCTCCATATGAAAATGTAAGTTGTTCTATTCGTAGCATAGGGTGTTGTAACAGCCTAGGGGCTTGGAAAATCCCCTTCAAAAAAACGGATTTTATCGCTATTTATGATGTGCGGCCCACTTAATCCTTAAACTCCTTTAAAACGGCTTGGTTGGGCAGTTGGTCATACCCCATATGGTATAGCGTAAAACCAAAAATATCCGCATACTGTGCTATGGTCTTGCTCACCGGGGTTCCGGCCCCATGCCCGGCATTGGTCTCAATGCGGATGAGGGTGGGCGCTTTCCCGGCCTGTTTTTCCTGCAGCTCTGCCGCAAATTTGAAGCTATGGGCCGGTACTACGCGGTCATCATGATCGCCAGTGGTGATCAAGGTGGCCGGGTAGGCGGTGCCTGCCTTTACATTGTGCACTGGGGAATACCCTTTTAAGTACTGGAACATGTCCATGCTTTCCTCAGAAGTACCATAGTCATAGGCCCAACCTGCCCCTGAGGTGAAGGTATGGTAGCGCAGCATATCCAAAACGCCCACCGCTGGGAGGGCCACTTGCATTAAATCCGGTCGCTGGGTCATCGTAGCGCCTACCAGAAGCCCCCCATTGGATCCGCCCCTAATGGCCAAATATTCTTTGGAGGTATAGTTGTTGGCAATCAGATATTCCGCCGCAGCGATAAAATCGTCGAATACATTCTGTTTCTTGGTCTTAATACCGGCATCATGCCACTGCTTGCCATATTCCCCGCCCCCACGCAGGTTGGGCACTGCGTAAATGCCGCCTTGCTCCATCCATACCGCATTGGTAATGCTGAAGGAGGGGGTAAGACTAACGTTAAAGCCCCCATACCCATACAAGATGGTGGGGTTTTTCCCGTTAAGCGCCACCCCTTTCTTGTGTGTAATGATCATGGGTATTTTAGTGCCGTCCTTTGAGGGATAAAAAACTTGGGTGGATTCGTAGTCAGATGGATCAAAGTCTATTTCAGGTTTCCAATATTGTTCATAATCACCGGTTTCTACATTATATTTATAGGAAGAACCTGGCGTATTGTAATTGGTGAACGAGAAATAAAATTCCTGGTCCTCTTTTTTTCCACCAAAACCACTTGCAGTGCCCAGCCCGGGAAGTTGTACCTCGCGAACTTGATTGCCATCGTAATCATATTGATAGACTTTGGAAATGGCATCTACCATATATTCTGCAAAGAAGTAACCACCTCCGGTACTTGGGCTCAATACGTTTTCCGTCTCCGGTATAAAATCCGTCCAATTTTCCGGTTTTGGGTCGGAGGCATCCACGGTTACGATTTTTTGGTTGGGAGCGTTTCGGTTGGTCACCAGAAACAGCTTGGAACCTACATTTTCCAATAGGTAAACGTCAGATTCCGTGTCGTCCACAATTGGGATCAACAAACCGTTGGGATCCTGTAGGTCTCGAATGAACAGTTTATTGCCAGAAGTAGACGTGGAAGCCGAAATGGTAAGGTATTTATTGTCTTCCGTTACCCTTGCCCCAACGTACCTGTGTTTTTCCAAAGGAGTGCCGCCGTAGATGAGCAGGTCCTCTTTTTGGTCCGTACCCAGCTTGTGGTAATATACTTTATGTTGATCCGTTTTTGCGGAAAGTTCGCTTCCTTTGGGTTTGTCGTAACTGGAATAATAGAACCCATCGTTTCCTTTCCAATAAATACCGCTAAATTTAATGTCTACCAAGGTATCGGCAATGATGTTCTTGGTTTCTGTCTCCATCACAATGGCCTTACGCCAGTCACTTCCTCCTTCTGAAATCAAATAAGCGGCCATGGAGCCATCTTTGGTAAAGCTGAGCCCTGCGAGAGAAGTAGTACCGTCCTCTGAAAACGAATTGGGGTCCAGAAACACTTCCGCCCCTTTACCTTCTTTTTTGCGGTATACCACATATTGGTTTTGCAGACCGTCATTTTTATAGAAATACGTATAGTCGCCTTCCTTGAAGGGGGAGCCCAATTTTTCGTAGTTCCAGAGTTTTTCCAAGCGGTTCTTGAGGTCTTCCCGAAAGGGAATTTTTTCCAGATACCCAAAAGTGGTGGTGTTCTGTTTCTTGACCCAGGCTTCGGTCTCGGCACTGCGGTCATTCTCCAACCAGCGGTAGGGATCGTTGACTTGGGTTCCAAAATAGGTATCTACGGTATTGACCTTTTTCGTTTCAGGGTAGTTCACGGCAATGGGTTCTCTTTTGGTTTGTGTTTCGCAGCCCCACATCAATAGGATGAAGAGGGGAAAAAATTGGATTTTATTCATTCGGAGCGGTTTAGAGCGCTCTAAAAATAGGATTAAAAAACCTTCAAAAGCGAACCGTTTTGAAGGTTTTAACATAAGGGATTGTGCCCACACGTTTTATGCAAAGGCTTTGGTGATCAAGTTCTGGGCCACTAAGTACTCTGCGATCTGTACGGCATTGGTCGCCGCACCTTTTCTTAGGTTGTCCGCAACGATCCACATATTCAAGGTATGGCGTTGGGTCTCGTCCCTGCGGATGCGGCCCACAAACACTTCATCCTTGTCATGCGCGTAAATGGGCATGGGATAGGTATTGGTATCCGGATTGTCCTGTACGGTTACTCCTGGAGTATCGTTTAGGATACGGCGTACGTCGTTGAGCTGAAAATCATTGAGAAACTCCACATTTACGGATTCTGAATGCCCGCCGGCCGTAGGGATGCGCACGGCAGTGGCGCTGACCGAAAAGGTACGGTCATTCAATATCTTTTGGGGCTCACGGGCCAATTTCATTTCTTCTTTGGTGTAGCCGTTCTCCAAGAAGACATCGCAATGGGGCAGGGCATTTTTTGCAATTGGATAGGGATAGGCCATCTCGCCCTGAATGCCAGCTATTTCGTTTTCCAGTTGCTGTACGGCCTTCACTCCGGTACCGGAGACGGATTGGTAGGTGGAGACCACAACGCGCTTCATGGTATAGGCGCGGTGCAACGGGGCCAAGGCCATCACCAATTGAATGGTGGAGCAATTGGGGTTGGCAATGATCTTATCCTGTGCGGTGAGTTCATGCGCATTGATCTCAGGGACCACTAATTTTTTATCGGGGTCCATGCGCCAAGCGGAGGAATTGTCCACTACGGTGGTGCCCACTGCGGCAAACTTTGGGGCCCATTCCAAGGAAGTATCCCCCCCGGCGGAAAAGAGCGCAATGTGGGGCTTGGCGGCAACCGCATCTGCCAGCCCTATGACCGTGTAGTCCTGTCCTTTAAAGCTCATTTTCTTTCCTACGGAACGCTCTGAGGCTACCAGGAGGAGCTCCGTAAAGGGAAAACCGCGCTCTTCCAATACTTTCAACATAACAGCGCCTACCATGCCGGTGGCCCCTA
>CAKZLG010000352.1 GCA_937125035.1 uncultured Maribacter sp.
ATCTCACGGATATACCGGTTAAGGGCGCTGATGGCCGCAGTGAGCATAAAGCTCACCAAGAGCAAGAAACCAATGACCAGGATAAAGGCGAAGCTCTTGGCCCGATCCAAGGCCATTTTCCAAAAACTGACGTTGGCATCCGTATCCACTTTCCAGATATCATTTAAGGAAATCTTCAAATGATAAAACACCCCTGTGGCTCCAAAGAGCAAAGTGCCCACGCCCAAAATAGTGGCCAAGGTGTTCCTGTCTGTCTGTTGTGTTTCCCGGATAATGTCCTGTATGGCGCTGGCGCCCTCTTTGCCGAGGGCGGCGGTGAATTCTTCCGTCAGTTGGCCCTCCACGATTTCCACGCCCCAAATGGCCCCAACGGTATTGATGATGATGACCAGCAGCGCAGGTAGGGAAATGATCGCATAATAGGCCACAATGGCGCTTAGCCGAAAGGGATCATCTGCAATCCACTCCTTATAGGTGTTCACCAATAGGCTGGGTAGATGGGAGATCTTAAACGCATTCTTTTTGTGTTCCATCTTGCTCAATAGTAACCGAAATGCACGGGGCACTATCGGTTTTTGACCAAAATAAAATACTCCCTAAGGTTTATCTGCCCTAAACGGATAAATGTTTAGCACAATCCTACAGCAACCTGGGGTGCTGGTGCATCAGGGATGGCAATGGTCTTGTGATCAGGCTTTGATCTTAAATGCCTTTTTGAGGATGTCCTCCATGAGGCACCATTTGGTAAACGCGCTTTGCAACAGGTTGGCGCCCACAAAAACAGTGAACCATAGCCAGTTGATGTTCACGTAAAGTGCCAATAAAACGCTGATGATGATGAAGGTGCCCGCTATGGCACGGATATATCTATTGATCATGATGATATGGATTTATAAGAATTTAAATAGCTCTTTCTATGGGCACTACCACCGCCTTTATGGGGTTGTAGGTCTCCAAATGTTCGTTGAATTTTTTTATTTCCGCAAAAAGGATGTCAATGTTCTCGTCTTCCGTAAAGGAGAAGAACATACCGCTTTCCACGCCGCTCTTTTCACTTGGAAACCAAGCGGCCCGCACCATTGCGGTCGGGTTTTTGTACCCGTCAATGTCAGACCCACTGAAGTTTTCAATGTTGGCCAACTTAAATAGTCGTAGTACCTCCTTTTCAAACTGTTCCACGACCGTTACGATCAGTAATTTCATGTTCTCTATTTTTTAAAAGTTCAAGTGTCTGTTCAAATACCAATACAAACTCAAAAGCAAAAACAATCCTTACCTCTTTTACTCTTGCACTGATTTTTACCACTTACTACATAGTTGTTGGTTCCTTACCCCTAACTCCCAATCCGCACATCCACTAATCCACTATTTCAC
>CAKZLG010000353.1 GCA_937125035.1 uncultured Maribacter sp.
AACAAGTGGTCCGGGTCCACCCCATAGGTGCCCACCACGCTTCTGGAGCCAATAAAGACATCGTCATCCCCATCCTGGTCAAAGTCATGGGGCGCAATGACGGAGATATTGTGGTTCGTTGTGGGCAACCGCTCTGCGGACCTTTCAAAATTGCCCTTACCATCATTAATATAGAGCCGAGCACCGTAGAATCCTTCGCTCCCTATTTCATTGCCGCCACTCCCTACCAAAAGGTCAGGGTCGCCATCTTGGTCCACATCCAAAAATGCGGCGGCCGTGTCTTCCTGCTCGGCATCTGCACGGAAATCCTTGGTCTGGGGCGTGCCCAGTTTTCCATTGCCTTGGTGAAGGTAAAGCGCGGCCGGGGACCCCTTGGCGCCACCAATGAAAATATCCTCATGACCATCTCCGTTCACATCGGCAATGGCCGTGGCCGGACCTTCCTGTGCCAAGGATTGATAAATGAGGCCTTCATTATCAAAATCGTTATAGGCATTTTCATTATGGGCCAAAAGCGAAGGGGCTTTCACAGCCTTCAGCAAGGGGTTTTTCTCTTTGGCCTTGAGGGGTATGTACTGTGCTGTGGCCTCCGCATGGGAGAGGGCCAGCGTGGTATTGGTCTTGACCTCCCCAAAGCGCTGTGTGGCATTATCTGGCCATATAACGCGTAGGGAATCTACTGTTTTGGCAGTGCCAAGCCCTATGGTCATGGGGTATTCCACGGAAGATTGAAAACCTCTGGAGGGCATTACGCTCTGTTCAATGATCTGGTCTCCCAGATAAAGCCGTACCACCGTACCAATGGCGAATTTGTTTTTATCAGGTCCGGCAAAGGTCATTCTTAGGTATTGATGGTCTTTCTTTTCATTGGTCCCGTTCCTATACACAAAACTGGGCATGTTCACATTGTTCACCACAAGATCCAAATCCCCATCATTGTCCAGATCGCCATAGGCCGCCCCGTTGGAACGTGTTGGGGTCTCAAAGCCCCACGCCTCATTGTTATTGGCAAAGGTGATGTCCCCATTATTGCGGTAGGCATAATTGGGCAAGGGCGTTACGGGCATTTTGTTGATGATGGAGTCAATGGATTCCTTTTTGCCCGTTAGGGCCATTTTTTGAATGATCTCATTGGCAAAGAAATCCACAAAGTCCAAATCTGTAAGGTCGTGGTTAATACCGTTGGTGATAAAGATGTCCTTAAGCCCGTCATTGTCCATATCAAACAACAGCCCGGACCAGCTCCAATCCGTGGCCTCAATGCCACTGTAGTAGGCCACTTCAGAAAAGGAACCATTGCCATTGTTCAACTGCAGCGTGTTTTGGATGTACTGTTGGTGAAAGTCCTTGCTTTGTTTCAATTTAAAAATGTTGTAGCCTTCAAATTCCATGACCGACTTTACCCGTTGATCGGGTTCGGGCAACATATCGGTAATGAAAATATCGTTGAGCCCGTCATTGTTGATGTCGGCAATATCAATCCCCATAGCGGAGAGGCTGAGGTGGTTGGTCCATTTTTTTATTTCTTCCCTGAAGGTGCCATCTTGGTTGTTGATGTACAGATAATCGCGCTCATAGAAATCATTGGATACGTAGATGTCCGGATAGAGGTCGTTGTTGAGGTCCGTGACCATGACCCCTAGGCCAAAACCAATAAGGCTGCCATAAATACCGGCTGCCTCACTGACATCCACAAATACGCCATCATCATTTCTCAACAGCATGTCCCCTACACCCTTAAAGATGTCCGGGACCCCTTCCCAATCCTGGGCGCGCACTTCGCGTTGTTCCGCGTAGCCCAAACTACTGACGGGGATGTTGCTATTGTTGAGGATATAGGCATCCAGATCACCATCCTTATCATAATCAAAAAAGGTAGCATGGGTGGTAAAGCCCGTTTTTGCCAAATTGTACGCCGCGGCCTTTTCGGTAAAGGTGAGGTCACCATTGTTGATATACAGGTCATTGTCATGGTTATTGCCCTCCATATTGCCGGCGTTGCTCACATAGATGTCCAGAAGACCATCATTGTTGATGTCTACCATGACCACGCCTGTGGACCAAGGTTTATTGCCTTCCACCCCTGCCGTTTTGGAAATATCCTCAAACTTGAAATTGCCTTTGTTGAGGTATAATTTGTTGGGTACCATGTTACCGGTGAGGTAGATGTCCGTTAGGCCATCATTATTGATGTCCCCCAGGGCCACACCACCCCCATTGTAGAAGTTCCGATATTTGAAGATGTTGAAATCCTTTCTGTTCCGTACTTCATTGATGAAGTTTATGCCAGTGCTGTCTCCGGGCAATAGGGTGAACAGGGTTTCTTTGACCTCTGTTGTTCCGTTGGTATTGATATTCCCGTTTTCCGTACACGATTGCAGAATAGACACCACTATGAATAGGGTTATGATATGTCCAATTATTTTGTTCATTGATGATTTCTTTTTGAGATAAAGATGAGACTATCATTGTTCCTTGATACCAAATATCCTTGGTCATCGGCAATGCTTATATTGGAAATACTCCTGCTTGCTCCTGGTACCCCTAAGGTCTGCATGTCCTTCACGGTGCTTAGATCATCATGGGAAGTCTGTAAAATTATGCCATGGGAGGCATCCATCCTACCCAATTGGGTGCTAATTTCAAAATTGTTGCCTACCAGAACAAAGTGGTACTCGTTGTTGATGTCCTCTACTAGAATATCAAATACGTTGGAGACTTGAGCCAAATGTGGCAGGGGCCTTATGACAAAGTCTTTGCCCGTGTTCTCAAAAAAAGCACTCCTAAGTTCATAAACGCTTTTATGCAGTGCCTTTTGCCTTTTCTCCTTGGGAAGCAGTTCGTTTATGGGTGCTTTTGCAAAATTTTCGTACGAGAGATACTTCTTGTTCAAAGCCGGAATCTGCTTGGTAAGTTCGTCTTTGGAAGCGAAGGGGGTTTCAGTTTCACCATGAAAGTAGGTGAGCATGGTTTCTAAGGTGCCGTTGTCATCCAAATCTGTTCTGTAAAGTGAAATGGGTTTGCTGGCACTGGCGTTCAATTTACTATTGGTGCCCCAGTTTCCGGCAATAATGTCCATATCGCCGTCATGATCAAAATCGCCCAATTCCACGGTGTTCCAAAGGCCATGGCTTTTTGCCAAGCCCGGGAATTCCTTTTTTTGAAGTTTACCGTTGTGGTTGTACCATATGGAAATGGGCATCCAGTGACCAACGGCCACAAGATCCTGATATCCATTCTGGTCCAGATCAAGGATAGCCAAGTCCTTTATGTTGCCCGCTTTATCAAAATCGGTGGCCACGGACCCCGTGACTTCTGTAAAGGTTTCGTTGCCATTGTTTTTAAAAATGTATTGTTTGGGCGTATGTCCAAATTCCCACGGAACCTGATCGGAAGAGATGATAAGATCTTTATGGCCGTCATTGTTAAAGTCCCACGTCTTTACGGTGCTGGCATTGGTCTGGCAATGTTTAAAGTTGAGGGTGTCTTTTTCAAAAATGCCCTCTCTGTTCCAATACATACGGGGTCTTAGGTTGGGGCCAGATTGAAATTCATTGCCACCACTAACAACGATCAAATCCTCAAACCCATCATTGTTGGCATCAAAAAAAAGCTGTGAAACATCTTCTGCAGTGGCATTTTGTTCAAATACTGCTTCCTGCTTTTTTTCAAAGTTTCCTTCCGGTCCCTGTAGTAAGAGAGCCGAGGCTTGCTGTTTGGCACCGGATACAAAGATATCTTGGAGCCCATCGTTATTGATGTCCGCAACGGTGGCCATAGGCCCTTGGTTGGTATTGGCAAAGGGAACCAAGGGATCACGATAGAACTCTACGGAGCTCCTGTCGTCATGGAGAAAGGGAAGGGTTATGAATGGGGAATCCATAGGGGCTGCATCCAAGGGCAAAACGGACGGCTCTGCCTCCTTAAAATCAAGGGTGATGCTTTGGTCCGCTGCTATATTGTACAATACTTGGAATTCGCCCGTAGGCCAGGTGACGTGTAGCGAATCCACTTCCGTACTATTTCCCAGACCCAGGGTAATGGTGTTCGTGGTGGTGGATAGGTAGCCTTTTGTGTTGTAATTGTCCAATGCAAGCAGCGTGTTGTCCACAAACGCATGGATACGGGTGCCTACCCCAAACGGATTGAATTTGGAGCCTTTAAATTTTACCGTGAGGTAATGGTGCCCCAATTTTTCTGAGGTCAAATTTTTCAGGATATAGGCGTTTTCATTGATGTTGTTCACCACGATTTCCAAATCGCCGTCATTGTCCAGGTCGGCATAGGTGGCCCCATTGCTATAGGAGGGCTTTGCATTGCTCCAGTTTTGCGTGGTATTTTCAAAAGTGAGGTCGCCCTTATTTCTAAAAAAATAATTGGTCACCTTTTTGGAGGGCAAACGTTCAATAAAGGCCATTTCTTGGTTGCTGGTACCTTTGCTCAATTGTTTTTGGATATTGTCATTGGCTATGAAATTAATGAAGTCCATATCATTGGTGGCGCCGGGAATACCGTTGGTGATATAACTGTCCTTAAGTCCATCGTTGTCAAAGTCAGCCACCAGCACGCTCCACGACCATTCCGTAGCTTGAATGCCTGCTAGGGCCGCTATTTCACTGAAACGGTTGGCCCCGAGATTCAAGTGCAAGGTGTTCTGCATGTACTGTGGGGCATAGCCATTGTTCAAGTAGTTGGCGTAGGTAGTGTACGGGTAGTCGTTGCCCGAACTTTTATAGGTTTGCAGGTTTTCAGGGAGCATGTCCAGCGAAAAGAGATCGGGCTTCCCATCATTGTTATAATCCGCAATGGCATTACCCATGGAAAAATGGGAGGTATGCCCTAGGGCCGAGGGGTTTTTGGTGATGAGTTCCGTAAATGTTCTGTCCTTGTTATTGATGTACAGGTAATCGTTTTCAAAAAAATCATTGCCCACATAGATGTCTGGCCAGCCATCTAGGTTTACGTCACCAATGCTGAGTCCCAGACCATACCCAGTTTTACCTTGGTAGATGCCGGCAAGGTGGCTTACGTCTTCGTATACCCCATTCTTATTTTCGTAGAGCCGATCCCCGCTTACCGGGTTGGGCAAGGTCCTTTGGTTACCAGAGCCATAATTGGCATTGGGAGCGGTGGAATGGTTCATGAGGTACATGTCCAAGTCGCCATCAAGATCATAATCAAAAAAGGTGGCTTGGGTGGCGTATCCCTCAAAAGCCAGACCATAGGCAGCCGCTTCCTCTTTAAAGCTGGGAATGCCATTTTTTAGGCCTTGGTTTACGTAGAGTAAGTTATGGCCTTTAAGCCCTAGATGACCAGACACCTTACAGATATAAATATCCAAAAGCCCGTCATGGTTTATGTCCACATGGGTAACCCCTGTGGTCCAGCCGTTATTGTTACGTATGTTCGTCTTTGCCATTACGTTGGTAAAGCTAAGGTTGCCCTGGTTTAAATAGAGCTGATCCTGATCTTGGTTGGATACAAAGTAAATATCTTCCCAACCATCATTGTTGAAATCGCCAATGGTGATGCCGGCCCCATTGTAGTAATAGATATAATTCAAAATATTCAAATCGGTTCCGTTATGTAGTTCATTGGCAAAGGTGACCCCGGTCAACGAAGGGGAGAGCTCCTTGAACAGTCCCAAAGAGGGCTCCTTTGAGCAGGAAGCCAAGCCCAATAGCACAA
>CAKZLG010000354.1 GCA_937125035.1 uncultured Maribacter sp.
TTCGGTTTTCATCCAGCCCCTTGGGGTTTCATTGGAATGAATTTTGCCTGCCTCCTCCATACTCATCATATTGGCATGGGCATACAAAGAGCCCAAGCCGCGTGCGGCACGCTGGGCGATCATGATGTATACGATTTCCCTGCTCCGCGGACTGTCCTCATAGAGGCCCGCCTGCATGAACATTTCTTCCACGGCAGTGGCCATGCCCTCATTTCTGGAATCGAATATATTGTACAATAGGGCTTTTTTGCGGATGGGGCTGGCATGGGGTTCGGTGTCCATACGTGCCAGTTCAAACCAATGGTAAAAATGGGAATATAGGGGCCTGGGGTCGTAATGGGCGGTGATCCAGAAAAAATTCCGTTTTTCCTTGGGCACAAAAGCGCCATAATGAGCCTCTAATGCAGGCTTAAAATAGTCTTTTACGGTAACGATATCCTCTTCTTCCAGAAAGGTCAATAGGCTCTCTGCTGCGGCCTTGGCCAAGGCGTTATACGCTTCGGGACTGTCTGCATCGGGCATGGGCGGCAGGTTTCTGTTGCGGTGTTCCTCCAGTTTGAGGGCGGTCCATGCGCGGGTGAGTTCCCTTTTCAGCAAGAGGACTTCCTCTTCCCATGTTAAGGGCACCAAATGCACATTTTTTTGGTACCATGTATAGTTGTCCTTTCCAATCCCAGAGGGTCCGGTCTTTTTGGGTGCCTCGCTTTTTAACCAGGTCACAAGATCGGTCGTGGCCTGCACGGCTTGGTCAATGGCCACCATTAGTTTGCGGTCCTTGGCCACCCCTTTCAAATTTTTGAGGGACTCCAGATCTGTGATTTGGGTCTGAATGTCCCTGATGCCCGCCACCCAAAGGTCGCGCGCATTGCCCACCAGATTCTCCTTGGCCTGCTCGTGCAGGGCTGGGATCACTTGTAGCCCTTGGATGAAATTCGTTCGCTGATCGGCAGACAAGGGAAAGGCATAGGTCCACACCTCCAAAAGGGCGTGGTGCGTAGGGCCTTCGTGCGCAGGTACATCACTGCGTGCCATCCATACGGTCTTATAGTAGGCCGGATCACGGGCCCAAGGGCGCAGCAGGGTATCATTAAAGCCATAGCCGTTCATTTCAGCCCTAACAATATGCCAGTCTATCTGTTGGTCCACTGGCCATTCCTCTGTGTGCATCTGCTCTAGCCTATTTTCCAGATTTAGGAAGGAACCGCGTCGTTTGTCAAAGGTGCCGGATCTATAATCTGGGGCGCCGTTGTGTAGGGGGGGGTGTTCAAAGGACCGCCATTCTTGGAACAAGGCGGTCAATTGGGAATAGGACTCCGAGCCGTTCTGTTGGCCAAAGGAGGGGTTGGTGCCCAAGAACAGTACCAAAAGGGGCAAAACGAATAAAGGTGGCTTTTGCATGAGAGGTTGGATTTTCGCCAAAAGATAGTCCATTCCAAGCAACTGGAAAAATTTGAATGAAGCGGGATATCAAGAGATGCCCACACTCTTTGTTTTTAGAGGTCTTAAAGCTATGTAACAGGACTTTGACTGGGCGTGCCGAATGTTTTATAAATTCAGTTAATTGTTAACTTTTTGGTGTTGATAAATTATTAAAATACTGAATATCAATGTATATAGCAATAAAAATGGGAAACTTTATGATGTTTGTCATGATTGAAGTTGCACTTTTTTGTCTAGTTTTGTAGAATAAACAACCCATTTTTTCATTTTAATCCAAAAGAAATTTCAGCACATGCAGACACAGACCGCCGTCCAGCCAAAGAAAACCTATACCCAAGAAGAGGCCTATGATGCCTCCTTATTATATTTTGATGGGGACGACCTGGCCGCTAGGGTTTGGGTCAATAAGTATGCGCTCAAAGATTCTGAGGGCAATATCTACGAGCTTACCCCAGACGATATGCACCGGCGCATAGCCAAGGAAATAGCTCGCGTTGAAGCGCGCTACCCCAATCCCATGACAGAGGAAGAGGTGTTTGATTTGATCAAGAATTTCAAGTACATTGTGCCACAAGGCAGCCCTATGGCCGGTATTGGCAATCCCTTTCAAATTGCTTCGCTCTCCAATTGTTTTGTGATCGGTACGGATGGCACATCAGATTCCTATGGTGGCATTATGAAGATCGATCAGGAGCAGGTACAGCTTATGAAGCGTAGGGGTGGCGTGGGTCACGACCTTTCCCACATTCGCCCTAAGGGATCTCCCGTGAAAAATTCGGCTTTGACCTCCACGGGCCTGGTTCCCTTTATGGAGCGCTATTCCAACTCCACTAGGGAAGTGGCCCAAGATGGCCGCAGAGGAGCATTGATGTTGTCCGTTTCCATCAACCATCCGGATGCGGAGGATTTCATAGATGCCAAGATGGAGCAGGGCAAGGTGACCGGGGCCAATGTTTCCGTTCGTATAGATGATGCCTTTATGAAAGCTGTGGAAGCCGAAGAAAATTATATTCAAAAATTCCCCATTCACAGTGCATCACCCAAATTTTCCAAAGAAGTACAGGCGGCTGACCTGTGGCGAAAAATAGTGCACAACGCATGGAAATCGGCGGAGCCAGGCATCCTTTTTTGGGATACCATCATCAGGGAATCCGTGCCGGACTGCTATGCGGATCTGGGTTATAAAACCGTTTCCACAAATCCGTGCGGAGAGATACCCCTTTGCCCATACGATTCCTGTAGGTTGTTGGCCATTAATCTGTTGTCCTATGTAGACCAGCCCTTCACCAAAAAGGCATCGTTCAATTTCAACTTGTTCAAAAAGCATGTGGCCGCTGCACAGCGCATCATGGATGACATCATTGATCTGGAACTTGAAAAAATAGACGGCATCCTGAAAAAAATAACGGACGATCCTGAGCTGGAGGAGACCAAAATGGTAGAGCTCCAATTATGGCGGAACATAAAGCAAAAGGCCGAGGAGGGCCGCCGTACGGGCATTGGCATCACCGCTGAGGGGGATATGCTGGCCGCGCTGGGTATGCGCTATGGCAGTGAAGTAGCCAACAGCTTTTCCGTTAATGTCCATAAGACCATAGCCTTGGAAGCTTACCGGGCATCGGTGCATACGGCAAAGGAGCGCGGTGCGTTTGCCCTGTTTGATGCGGAACGGGAAAAGAACAACCC
>CAKZLG010000355.1 GCA_937125035.1 uncultured Maribacter sp.
ACTTCTGGGAAAATTGTCAACCTTTATAATGCCCTGCTTATGGCAGATAAGGTGAACTCGGGGAAACTACAGCTCTAAGGAGAAACAAAAAAGTGCATCACTACCAAATACAAAAACATATGAAGTCAACCTATCTGAACCTCACCATTTATCTTTTCACCTTGGGCCTTACCTCTGCATGGGCTCAGGGAAATACATCCTATTGGCAACAACAAGTGGACTATACCATGAACGTGGACATGGATGTGGAGACCTATCAGTATACCGGAACGCAGCAATTGGTGTATTCTAACAATTCGCCCGATGAGTTGGGCAGGGTTTTCTACCATCTTTACTTCAATGCGTTTCAACCCGGTAGCGAAATGGACATTCGCCTACAAAATATTGCCGATCCGGATGACCGGATGACCACAGACGACAAAAAAAGTAGAATCGCCTCGCTATCGGAATCCGAGATGGGCTTTCTGCATGTGGTTGAATTGTCACAAGACGGCACTCCTGTAAACTTTTCGGAAGAGGGCACCGTTTTGGTAGTGGAATTGGCCCAGCCCATACCCCCTGGGGGCAGTACTACGCTCAACATGGAGTTCAAAGGTCAAGTGCCCCTGCAGATACGCAGGTCTGGCCGTAACAGCAGAGAGGGCGTGGCCCTTTCCATGAGCCAATGGTACCCTAAAATGGCCGAATATGATTTTGAAGGGTGGCATGCAGACCCATACATAGCACGGGAATTCCATGGTGTCTGGGGCAATTTTGACGTAAAGTTGACCTTGGACAAGGAGTATACCGTGGGCGGCACGGGCTATTTACAGAATGCCGATGAGATCGGGCATGGCTATGAAACGCCGGGCACAAAGGTAAAACGCCCCAAGGGGAAAACCCTTACCTGGCATTTTAAGGCGCCCATGGTCCATGACTTCATGTGGGCGGCAGATCCTGATTATGTACATGATACCCTCCCGATGGAAAATGGACCTACGCTCCATTTTTTCTATAAGAACGACCCCGAGATACTGGAAAATTGGAAGAACCTTCAGCCCAAGACCGCCCAGGCCATGGAGTTTTTCAACAAAAACGTGGGCCCTTACCCATACGAGCAATACTCTGTGATCCAAGGCGGAGACGGGGGCATGGAATATGCCATGGCCACCTTGGTGACCGGTAAACGTTCTTTTGGCAGTTTGGTGGGCGTTATGGTCCATGAAATGGCGCATTCCTGGTTTCAGCATGTGTTGGCCACCAATGAGTCCAAACATGAATGGATGGATGAGGGCTTTACCTCCTTCATTTCCAGTCTCTGCATGAACCAGATCATGGACCAGAACAAAGAAAACCCTTTTGAGGGATCTTACCGGGGCTATCTCAGTTTGGTGCAGAGTGGCAAGGAGCAGCCTCAGAGCACCCATGCGGACCGGTATGACCTCAATTTTGCCTATGGAATCTCCGCCTATAGCAAAGGAGCCATTTTCTTAGCGCAATTGGGCTATGTCATTGGCCAGGATAAACTTATGGAGACCATCAGGAACTACTTTGAGACCTTCAAGTTCAAACATCCCGTGCCCAACGATATCAAAAGAACCGCAGAAAAAGTATCCGGTATGGAGTTGGACTGGTACCTGACCGATTGGACACAGACCACCAACACCATAGATTATGGCATAAAAGAGGTGACTGAAAAGCCCAATGGCACGGAAATCACCTTAGAACGGATTGGTAATATGCCCATGCCCTTGGATATCTTGGTCGTTTATACAGACGGCACGCAAGAAACCTTTTACGCACCATTGCGCATGATGCGCGGAGAGAAGGAGAACCCATACCCCCAATTGCAAAGAACTGTGCTGCCAGACTGGCCATGGGCCTTTCCCCAGTACTCTTTTGGGATAGAACGGCCCAAAGCGGAAATCACCGCGGTGGTCATAGACCCTTCCCAGCTTATGGCAGATGTGGATTCCGAGAATAATGTTTGGCAATCCAATGAATAAAATTTGGCTTGGCCCTTCTCTAGGAAAGGCTGGGTCTATTTGGCCCCCAGAGGGGCAAAGTAGCACATGGCGCTAGAACCCGAAAACACGTTTTCCTATCCCCGCAAAGAGAAGCTCAAGGGCAAAAAGCTCATTGAACAGCTCTTTTTGGAAGGAAGGAGTGTTTCCGCCTATCCTTTAAAACTCATCTACCTGCCCAGCCATGCCTTTGATGGTTCTCGGATAAGGGCAGGGGTGGCCGTGCCCAAGAAAAAGGTGCAAAAGGCCGTGAAAAGAAATCGCATAAAACGTTTGTTGCGTGAAGCCTATAGGCATAACAAAGCCACCATTTTTAACAATACAGAGGGTAACTTTGCGTTTCTAATTTTATATCTTGAAAAGGAAATGCCCTCATTTAATCAAGTAGATGCGAAAATGAAGGCCCTATTCAAAAAATTCAATACCCAGCTGCATGAAAAAAATACGCCATAAGAAAATAATCGTTCCGATCATTGCCATTGCCTTTTTGGTGCTGGGAAGTAGTTTTAAGAGCGATTTTTTTGAGATTGCCAAGCAGATAGAGATTTTCACGACCCTGTTCAAGGAACTGAACATGAACTATGTGGACGAGACGAATCCTGCAGAGCTCATGGATACCGCCATAAAGAACATGTTAGAGGACTTGGATCCCTATACCAAGTTCCTGAACGAGCAGGACGTAGAGGCCTACCGCATCAACAACGCCGGGGAATATTCCGGTATTGGGGCGCTGGTAAGGACCTACAAAGACAAACTGCTGATCATTGAGCCCCATGAAGGCTACCCGGCGGATAAGGCCGGCCTTAAGGCGGGCGACGAAATCCTGCAGATAGGCGATATTAAAGTGGCCGATTTTGAGGACAATGCCAGTGAACTCCTCAAGGGGGCCAACGGAACAGAGGTGAACGTGACCTTCAAACGCCAAGGAAAGACCATGGCAACCACCATTAACCGCGAAGGCATAGAGGTGGATGCCGTGCCCTTTTATGACATGGTGGATGCCACCACAGGCTATATTGTGCTTTCCAAATTCAATGCAAAGGCCTCTGAACAGACCAAAGCGGCCCTTGAAGACCTAAAGGGCAAAGGAGCGGAAAAAATAATCCTGGACCTTAGGGGCAATCCCGGAGGATTGCTGTCCGAAGCGATCAATGTCACCAACCTTTTTGTGCCCAAAGGAGAGCTTATCGTCACTACAAAATCCAAAGTAAAAAAATTCAATAGGGAATACAAGACCAATAATGCCCCCGTGGATGAGGACATTCCCCTAGTGGTCTTGGTGAACGGCAGCAGTGCTTCGGCCAGTGAGATTGTTTCGGGCAGTCTACAGGACTTGGACCGGGCCGTGATCATGGGGGCAAGAAGCTTTGGAAAAGGTCTGGTACAAAGGCCCCTGAAACTTACCTATGGCACACAGCTCAAGGTCACCATATCCCGCTATTATACCAGCTCCGGCCGCTGCATACAAGCCTTGGATTATTGGAACAGGGACGAGAACGGCAATGCCATCCGCAATACCCGGTTCAATGAGTTCAAGACCAGAAACGGCCGCACCGTTCAAGACGGGGGCGGGGTCTTGCCAGACATTATTGTAGATGCCGTAAAGACCAATGACCTTACCAGGGCACTTTTGGATAATAATGTCATCTTTGATTATGCCACGGCCTACCACTACAAAAATCAACTGGGCAAGGTAGATGACTTCAATTTTACGGATGCGGACTTCAAAAACTTCAAAAATTTTGTAAAGCAAAGTAATTTCTCCTTTGAGACCAAGGCGGAAGGGGCCATTAAAAGGGCTTTGTCCGGCGATGAGAATGATTTTCTGGGCAGTGAGGTACAAGAGAGCTACAAAACCCTACTGGCCAATATTGAAAAAGGCAAAATCAATGCGCTGGACAAATACCAAGGGGAAATCCAGAAAAACCTGGAGGATGAGATCATCAAGCGCTATTTCTACCGTAACGGCCTGTACCAATATTACCTGGGCCACGATGACGCCATCTTAGCGGCCACGGAACTCTTGGGGAACACCTCCAAATACCAAGGTATCCTGGAATAGTCCATTAGCCTTGCTGGGTCTCCCCAATGAATTCTAAGTAAAGGTTGGAAAACCCATCTGTGCGCGTGGGCAATTGCCCATTATTTTTTACCTTCATCCAATTAACTGCTTCGTATCCCATTCTAAGATGAAGGCACCTGAAAAGATGGCAAACTTAGTGGCGGAAACCCGCTGTACTCTTGGTGAAGGCCCCGTTTGGGACCCAATACGGCAGCAATTGTTTTGGGTGGATATTGAAGAAGGTGCTGTTATGATGTTGAACCCGTCCTCTGGATCCCTTACAACAACAGAACTTGGTGAAATGATAGGTGCCTTGGCCCTTGCCCAAAGCGGTCTGCTCCTTTTAGCTTTGGAAAGTGGCATGGCCCTTTATGACCTTAGCTCAAAAAAGATACTGCGGCTGCCCATTCTAGAGAACACAGATAGCCAAATGCGCTATAACGATGGTAAAGTGGACCCCCAAGGGAATTTTTGGATCGGCAGTATGCACAAGGGTTTTGAAAAAGAAAGCGGAACCCTCTATAGGGTACGGCCCAATGGCCAAGTGGACCCCATGGTGTCTAACACAACGATAAGCAATGGTATGGCTTGGAACGATACGGGCAGCACCTTTTACTTTATTGACTCACCCACCTACCGGGTGTTTTCCTTTCATAGGGATCAAACCGGACAAATGTTGACCGAGCGAAAAGAATGTATCCACATTCCTGAGACCATGGGCATCCCGGACGGCATGTGCATGGATGCCGAAGGCATGTTGTGGATCGCCCATTGGGGTGGCGGCCAAGTGAGCCGTTGGAATCCTAGGAACGGGCAACTTTTGGAAAAGATACACGTGCCCGCCCCGCAGGTCACCTCCTGTTGTTTTGGGGGAAAGGACTTGAACGTCCTATATATGACCACGGCCCGCGGGGGCCTTACGAAAGAACAGCTGCGATCATCTCCCTTGAGTGGTGGATTATTCAGTTACATACCGGGCGTATCCGGGAAAAAAGCGAATTACTTTGACGACTCGCAACTAAACCTACCAGACCCATGGAACACAACGGACTGAAAAACAAAGTGGCACTTATCACGGGTGCCGGAGAGGGCATTGGGTTTGCCATTGCGCAATTACTGACACAGCATGGCGCCAAAGTAGCGCTCAATGATGTAGACCCGGCCAAGTGCCAAGCGGCAGTGGAACGCCTTGGGCAAACTGGTGGCACATCTGTTCTAAGCCTGCCAGGAGATGCGTCAGACCTAAAGGTAATCACAGCTATGGTCCATTCCACAGCATCCCATTTTGGTACTTTGGATTTTTTGGTGCCCAACGCGGGCATTACACTTTTCGGCGATTTTCTCACCTTTGCTCCAGAAGATTTTGACAAAGTCATCGCCCTTAATCTCAAGGGGGCCTTCTTTCTCATACAACAGGCCACAAAACTCTGGGAAAAACAGGGAAAGGGCGGAAAGGTGGTGCTCATGTCCTCACAGGTGGGCATCCGTGCCTACAAGAATCTGGCCGCTTATGGCATGACGAAGGCCGCGTTGCGCATGTTGGCCAAACAGTTGGCGTACGAACTGGCCCAATACCGCGTAACCATCAACGCCATAGCCCCAGGGGCCACCCTAACGGAACGCACCAAGGAAGAGGAGCCGGACTATGAGGGAACATGGAGCGCCCTAAACCCCAATGGCCGTGTGGGCACCCCGTTGGATATGGCCAAGACCTGTCTTTTTCTCCTTTCTGAGGATGCCCGGCACATCAATGGGCAGACCCTAATTGTGGACGGGGGTTGGGACACCGCCGGAAAATACCCGGAGGACCTTTCTTGAATTTTTTAGCATTTCTTTAAGAGGGCTGGTCCCAGAGAACGGGGTATTCCTATTATTTTTGCCACCCAAGAACTCAATACAGCTGGCCAAGAACACCAGGTTGCATTTATGGTAGAAAAACAAATACGGGACAAAAGACAGCAACAGGCCAAGACCTTGCGCATATTTCGGCGCATTCACCGTATCACCGGGGCGTGTTTGTTCTTTTTCTTCCTCTTTGTCTCCGTTTCGGGGGTGCTCTTGGGTTGGAAAAAACACTCCGGAGACCTTATCCTGCCAAAAACCTATAAAGGAAGTAGTACCCAGTTGAACCAATGGCTGCCCATTGCCCGCTTGCACGATAGCGCTATAGCGGCGTATGAAGAACACATCAACGACACTCCTTCTCCTCAAGTGGACCGTATGGATGTACGCGCTTCCAAAGGAACCATTAAGTTTACGTTCAAGGACGTGTATTGGGAGGTTCAGTTGGATGGTGCCACGGGGGAAGTGCTGCACGTAGGCAAGCGAAATTCCGATTTCATAGAACAGCTCCATGACGGGTCTTACGTGGACAGACTGTTGGGCAGTGACCTAGGTGCTTTCAAACTTTTTTATACCACGGTAATGGGCAGCGCTCTGTTCGTTTTCTGTGTTACGGGATTTTGGCTCTGGTATGGCCCTAAAAGGATGCGGGCCAGCCGCTGAGCAAGAGAACTACACCTTAAAATAAATGCCGCGCTTGTCCAAAAAATAGGTGATTCCCCATAGCAACAAAAGAATGAGCAAAGCCTCCACCACCATGATCCAATCTTTAAAGGCCTCCCAGGCATGGAAAAGACCCGTGCTCCACAACATCTCGAATTCCCGAAACAACAGATGCCCAAAGGTTTCCGAAAACAAATAAATAAAGATGGAATTGGTGCCCACTACGGAAAAAAACCGCAGCCATGGTTTTTTATATCCCCGTACATCAATGGCCCAGTAAAAGAAGGCCAAAGTCCAGATGGCAGTACCTCCAGAAGCCAAGGTAAAGGAGGTGGTGGCAATCCGTTTGATGATTGGGGTAATGCCCAGAGCGTCCAGCCCAAATCCCAAGCCCATAGCGGTAAGCCCCCAAAAGCCCAGAGACCCTAATTTCTCTTGGGCCGGTTTCTTGGACAACAATAATTGCCCACAGACCACGCCCCAAATGGTATGGGCCGCCGTGGGCAGAAAATTGATGAACACCCAATGGCCGCTATTCACCTTACCCATGACCAAAAGGTCCATCCACGCTCCAAAATGATCATGCCCCAAGGCATAGGGCGCATTGGGATTGTAGCCGCGATACAACAGCTCCGTCAATACCAAAAGCCCTACAGAGAACAGCATCTGAAACCAATAAGGCCTTGTCATGACCCCATATGCGATGGCAATGGTGAAGGCCAATTGCGTCAAGACGTTCCACAATTCCCAAACTGGCCCAAAGCTATAAATACAGTGCAACAATACCCCAAAAAGGAAGAGCTTGGCACACCGCTTGGCCATATGGGTATTCAAGGCCCTCCGATTTCCAAAGGCCAACCTTTTTTTCATGGAAAAGGGCATGGCCACCCCCACAATGAACATAAAGAAGGGTTGTACAAGGTCCCAGAAACGGAGTCCGTGCCAAGGATGGTGCTGTAATTGAAGGGCCGCAATATACAGCGCAGTACCTTCAGTAAGTTGTGCAAAACTATCATGGAAACCGGCGGCTTCCGCAATGAGCAGAAACATGATCAGCCCCCTAAAGACATCCAAGGAAAATAGTCGGTTGGAGACCGTATTTGAAAATTGCGACATAGGGAACAAATGGTTAGGTTTGGCCAAGGAAATGTACACCATTTTTTAAAATAAATGCCTAACTTCCAAATTCATTTTAGCCCATGGAACCTATGAAAAAATCTTTGCTTGGCCTGCTGTTCGCCATTTGTTTTTCCCCAGTGTTTTCCCAAGCCGATGACCCCATTGAAACCACACCGAAACCCATACCGAAAGCGATGGTTTTTGAGACCCTGCACCAAGGGGTGTTTGGCGGAAAGACCATCAATTATAAAGCCACTGGGAAAGAAACCTTCCTCACGAACGGAAGTGGGGATTCCATTGCCACCATTTGGTCCGTGGCCTATACCAAAAATCCTGTGGGCGATGTGACCCAAAGACCCGTAACCTTTATTTTCAATGGGGGTCCCGGCTCTGCTTCCATGTGGCTGCACATGGGGTTTTTTGGGCCCAAGGTCATTAAAGTGGATTCCGATGCCATAGAAGACGATGGGGCGGCCCCCTATAACCTGGTGACCAATGAACAAGGCCTTTTGGATATCACAGACCTGGTGTTCATCGATCCCGTGGGCACCGGCTACAGTCGCTTGGTGGGCAAGGGCAAGGGCTCCGACTTTTATGGGCTCAATGAGGATGTGGCCTCCTTTGCCCAGTTCATCAGAACTTGGGTCACGGAAAACCAACGTTGGTTTTCTCCCAAGTATCTGGCCGGCGAAAGTTATGGGACCACCCGGGCCGCTTATCTGGGAAAGGCCTTGGAGGGATCGGGCCAGAACATGGCCTTGAACGGAATGATCTTGATCTCCCAGGCCTTGGATTATGCAGGCTCCACTTCCATTCACCACAACATGACCTCCTATATTACCTATCTGCCCAGTATGGCCGCAACGGCATGGTACCATAAAAAGGCAGGGCAGGGCAAGCGCTTGGAGGACTTTGTGGAGGAATGCAGAAGATTTACCTACAGCACCTATACGCCGGCCCTTTATAAGGGAAACCTCTTGAGCGCCACGGAAAAAGACGCCATTGCCGAAAAATTAGCCTATTTTACCGGGCTGGACAAGACCTATATTATCCATAGCGATCTGCGTATTTTAATGGGCCGCTTCCAAAAAAAGCTTTTGGAAGATGAAGGTTTGGCCATAGGTCGTCTGGACGGCCGTTTTATGGGCGATGAGGCGGACAAGATGGCTGAAAACCCCCATTTGGGCGATGCGGCCAGCTACCAGATAAGTTCCGCCTACACGGCGGCCATTAACCATTATTTTGCATCTGATCTTAAGATAAAGATGGGTCGGCCCTATATCACCTCCGGAGGTGGGAGCAACTGGCGCTGGCGTACCGTTCCCGACGGCCAATATTGGGAACCCATGCCCGTGAACACCGCCCCCTACTTAGGGGAGACCATGCGGCGCAACCCCGCCATGAAGGTCATGGTGGCCAGTGGTTACTACGACCTCATTACCCCGTTTTTTGATGCGGAATATACCTTTGCCCGAAACGGCATTGTTACGGACCGCGTTACCATGACCTATTATGAAGCTGGCCATATGATGTACACCCATGAGCCCGATTTCGTTGCCTTGGCCAAGGACATCCGAGAGTTCCTGACCACAAAATAAGAGAACATCCATGCGCTTGATCACCTTATTTGCAGCTTTGGTGTTTGCCTATGGGGTTTCAGCCCAAAAGGACGCCATGGGCACTCAGCAAGACCGTGGAAGTGTTAGCCTTCATGTGTTGGGCACGGTACAAGATGCCGGCTCTCCGCACATCGCATGTACCAAAATGTGTTGCGCCGCGCTCTTTGCCGAAGGGGACATGACCCGTAAAGTGGTATCCCTTGGGGTCGTGGATGCGCGTTATCAAAAAACTTTTCTGTTTGAGGCCACCCCAGACCTGGCCGCCCAGCTCAGGGCCCTGAGGGACCTGGCCCGCTTTAAGCCAACGGATATTCCCAATGGGGTGTTCCTGACCCATGCGCACATAGGGCACTATACCGGCCTCATGTACTTTGGCAAAGAGGCCGCCAATACCCATGCCCTACCCGTCTTTGCCATGCCCCAAATGATTGCGTTTTTAAAGGATAATGGGCCTTGGGGCCAATTGGTGGACAACAAGAACATCGCCTTGAAAGCATTGTCCAACGGGGAACCCGCGCACCTGACCGAACATTTACAGGTAATACCGCTTACCGTACCCCATAGGGATGAATATTCAGAGACCGTGGGCTACAAAATCATTGGGCCCAACAAAAGCGCCCTCTTTATTCCGGATATCGACAAGTGGGAAAAATGGAAGACCCCTATCATTGCTGAAATCGGGAAGGTGGACTATGCCTTTTTGGATGCCACGTTCTTTGATGGCGAAGAAATCAATAACAGGGATATTTCAGAGATACCCCACCCCTTTGTCATAGAGAGCATGGCCTTGTTCAAGACGCTTTCGGCCCGGGAAAAGGAAAAAATCCACTTCATCCATTTCAACCATACCAACCCCATCCTGAATCCAGAGAGTATGCAAACAAAACAAGTGGAAGAAGCGGGCTATAAGGTGGCTCGCCAAGGCATGGTGTTTCAATTATAAAGAACATGGACCAAGCTATCAAGGACGCTATTGAATATCTTCTCTGTATTACCATTGAGCGAGTGAGCTCCGTTACGGGTGGGGATATCTCCAGAGCCTATTTGTTGGAAAGTGATTCCGAGCGCTTCTTTTGCAAAGTGAATTCCTCCCCTAACGCGCTGGCCCTTTTCCAAGCGGAAAAAGTGGGGCTGGAAGCCTTGTCAAAGGCCATGGCCACCCCAAGGGTATTTCTTTGTGAGGCTATGGATGAGGGTGCTTTTCTGGTCATGGAATACATTCCTTCAAAACCAGCGAATGCTTTAGACATACAGGTTTTTGGGCGACAATTGGCCGCCTTGCATGCCCCTGTTCCTGACAGGCATTGCGGGTTTTCCAGTGATAATTTTATCGGGTCCCTGCCCCAATCCAACACGGTCCATGACCTTTGGGCGGATTTCTTCGTCCAGGAGCGGTTGCTGCCCCAAATGAGAATTGCCCGTGACGCGCAATATTTGAACCCCTTGGAAGTGCCCCCGGAAACCAAACTCATGAACGTCTGTGAAAACCTGCTGCCCTATGGCGCGCCCTGCCTGCTCCACGGCGACCTTTGGTCTGGAAATTACCTCATCTCCGATCAGCATCGGCCTGTGCTCATTGATCCCGCCGTATATTATGGGCATCATGAGATGGATCTGGCCATGACCCGTTTGTTCGGTGGATTTTCCGCCCCGTTCTACGCTGCCTACCACGAGGTGCTACCAAAGGCGCCTGGAATGGAAGCGCGCTTGGAACTGTACCAGCTTTATTATTTGCTCGTGCATTTGAACTTATTTGGAAAAACCTACCATTCCTCCGTAAGGAACATCATAAATCATTATTTTTAAAAAAAATTGCATCGGAATGAACACAGTAAAGCAGTATGGAGGGTTTATTGTTGCAGGCGTTTTGCTTTTAATGGGTTGTGGTCCTTCGCCATCTAAAGTGCCCGAAACTGGGGAGTACACTACGTGGTCTTCCTATTTGGGCGATGACGGCCGCAGTCATTTTTCCACCCTGTCACAGATCACCAAAGAGAACGTAGGAGACCTCAAGGTAGCTTGGTCCTATGAAGCGGCAGATTGGGGGCAGATGCAGATGAACCCCATTGTGGTGGACACCGTCCTATACGGCGTCACAGCCGCCTTACGTGTTGTGGCCCTGCATGCGGAAACGGGCCGGGAGCTATGGCAATTTGGTGATTCCGTCAAAGTCTGGCATTCCACAAGTAGGGGAGTCTCCTATTGGGGAAAAAACGGGGACCAACGCATTTTCTGTACCCGGGGGTCCGATTTATTTGCGCTGGATGCCCTTACGGGAAAACCCATCCCCACTTTTGGAGACAACGGTAAGGTAGACCTCCGGTCTGGCCTGCCCGAAAGTGCACAGCAGAAATTCGTGATTTCAAATACCCCAGGTACCATTTACGAAGACCGCATCATCATGCCCTTGCGCGTTTCAGAGGGAGAGGGTGCCGCCCCAGGCGATATCATGGCCTTTAATGTGGTCACGGGCGCCGTGGAATGGGTCTTCCATACCTTGCCCTATCCTGATGAGGACGGTCATGAGACTTGGGAAAACGGAAACCCAAGAAGGGAAGGTTCTACAGTGGGCGCAGCCAACAATTGGGCGGGCATGGCCGTGGACAAGACCACGGGCATCGTTTACGTACCCACGGGATCGGCCGCCCCGGATTTCTATGGCGGTGACCGTCTGGGAAGCAATCTGTACGCCAATTGCCTATTGGCGTTGGATGGAAAGACCGGGGAACGATTGTGGCATTTTCAATTGACGCACCATGATATTTGGGACCGAGACCCGCCGGCACCCCCCAACCTTTTGACCGTTATGCGCAATGGTAAAAAGATTCCGGCGGTAGCGCAGGTCACTAAACAGGGATATGTCTACGTGTTTGATCGCATAACAGGGGAGCCGCTCTTTGACATTGTTGAAAAAGCCATGCCGGCATCCACTTTAGAAGGTGAGGCGGCTTGGCCCACACAGCCCATTCCAGAAAGGCCCGCCCCATTTGCACGCCAATCCCAAAACCTCACGGAAGCCGACATCAGTCCCTTTGCAGCAAACAAAGACGAACTATTGGCTTTTTTCAGAGAAGCGGAAAGGGGGCAGTACACCCCTCCCGGAACAGAAGCCGTTTTATTGCTCCCTGGCTATGACGGGGCAGCCGAATGGGGAGGAGCGGCCACAGATCCAGAAGAAGGAATCCTTTATGTCAACGCCAATGAGATGGCTTGGAAACTGTCCATGGCCCCAGCGGAGGAAGTGCCCGCGGACGCCCCTATGGGTGAAAGTGTGTACCAGACCAACTGCGCCACTTGTCACCAACCCAACCGCCAAGGTCTTGCCGCTAGTGGTTTTCCATCTTTGTTGGATCTGGAGCTGCGCAAGGAGAAGGCAGAGGTGGCCACCATCATCCGCCAGGGCAAAGGCATGATGACCGGCTTTCCGCAGCTTACCCAAGAGGAAATGGACGCCCTTCTGGCCTTTCTCTATAATGAGGAAATAAAGCATACCGTGGTGGAGACGTCCACTGTGGACCGAGGTGCTAAAAAGGGCTACCGGCACACCGGTTACCATAAATTTTTAGATGATCAGGGTCTTCCCGCCATTGATCCACCTTGGGGCACCCTACACGCCATTGACTTGAACACGGGCCAATACCGCTGGTCCGTGCCCTTGGGCAATACCCCGGAACTAGGACCCCAAGGGGTGGGCACAGGCACCGAAAACTATGGAGGGCCCGTAGTAACGGCCAACGGCCTGCTCTTTATTGCGGCCACACGGGACGGTTACTTTAGGGCATTTGACAAACAAACGGGAGCCCTGCTCTGGGAATACAAACTGCCCGCGGCCGCCTTTGCCACCCCGGCCATGTACGAGGTAAACGGAAAACAATACATTGCCGTGGCCTGTGGCGGTGAAAAATTGGGCACGGAAAAAGGAAACCAGATCATTGCATTTGCTTTGGACTAGCTGGTGGCAAGGGCATGTAATACTCAGCCCATGCCTTGGTTTTCCAAGCAAACTTAAGGTTGGTCAAAAATTGGGCAGACGTGGTAGGCCATTTATTTTAGAAACTATTTCTCAACGTGTATTTAATTTCCACTTTACAGTTTTTAAAAAGCATCGCGAATTGCTTTCTGCTTCTTGGCCGGTACGAGAAAAGCTCCTTGATTTGGGCTTAAAATAAATGGTTTGTTCTGTTTTAGGGAGTAGTACAAGGGTTGATTTTTTATAGGTCGTAGTTTTCATTTTTTAGTCCACCAACCGTTTTGTTTCCTTATATAGATGATTTGTCCTGTGTGGTAAGCATTATGTGCTTGAATGTTTGCAATTTCTTGGCTCCATTGTGTTACTTGTTCATCAGTGGCATTTAAAATGATTGGTTCCCACGCGGTTTGTACACTGTCAAGTTTATGAACAAGGCTTTGCCATTCATTTTCAGTATACATTTTAAAAGTGGTTTCATTGTCAACTTCAAAATCTGTCATGTCCTCTCCTTTTAAAGCCCTTAAGTTGATTTCATTCCAAAATACCAAGTGCGACACCAATTCCCCAATGGAGTGGTTTTCCGTACCGTCCCTCCAATTGGATTGTTCTGCCGTTAGTCCTTCAATAGCGGTTTTCATTGGAACAAACCAATGCTGTTCCGAATGACTGTTTTTCAATAAGTCTATTAGAATGGATTTGACTTCTCTATTGTTTTCCTCATCTGAACAACCCGATATGATTGTAAAAAGAGCAATAGCTAAGGTGGTTCTTTTTATCGTCTTCATGATGGTCTGTTGGGTGTGCAACTTGAATCTTTTAAGGTAAATCAATGCCGTATCCCCCGCTAAGGGGGAGACTTTTAATAAAAAATGTTCCCTTGCTGCTACCTTCGCTGTTGTTTGACCTGTTCTTATTCGTCCCTACTCCATACAGCCCACTTCCTTAAAACCCCAACCATCACGCAACAACATTTGATAGGCTTGCAATTCTCCGCGCCAGTCAACGTTTTGGTGTTGGTAGTCCGGGGTGTAGCGTAGCTTGTCCCAATACTCCGTTTGGGGCTCTTTGGCCCTTAGGTCTCCTGTGGCCCTCATCCATTCCGCCAATTCCTTCCTAAGGGCCGCCACCGTGGTTTGATGGGCGGGGTTGTCTACTTCATTCTTCAGATTATAAGGGTCTTGGGCCAGTACGTAGAATTCTTCGGCCGGGCGTTTGCCAAAGGCCAATTGAAAATAGTCCTTGTCCGTAGGGCTGCCCTCCATTTGCATGATCAAGAACTTTGTAATGGAGTTGTCCACATCGCCATACTGCCCCACGGACTGGTGCACCAGGGGATCACCGGCGGGCCAACGGTCCGGTTCAAAATTTCGGATGTACAGAAAATCCTTTGTTCGTACGGCACGAACGGGATAACTTAGGTTGCCCTTGCGTACATTGGCGTGGCGCTCACGTTCCAGAAAAACCCGGCTTCGGTCTACCGTAAGGCCATCGGTATCAAAGAGTTCCAGTAAACTGTGGCCACTGAGCCCTTTTGGCTGGGTAAGTCCCGTTGCCTCAAGGATGGTGGGTGCAAAATCCACGAAGTTCACAAAATCGTCTATACGCTTTCCGCCAACTATCTGCCCTTTCCAATAGATGGCCAGGGGCATTCGGGTGCCATAGTCGTACAAGTTGGCCTTGGCCCGGGGAAAGGGCATGCCGTTATCACTGGTCATGATGACCAAGGTGTTCTCCAACAAGCCCTGATCTCGTAACAAAGCAAGGAGGTTCCCGGCCTCACGGTCAAATCGTTCCACCTCAAAATAATAATCCAAAATATCGTTCCGTACACAGGCATTGTCAGGGAAAAACCCGGGCACCAACACCCTTTCTGGATTCATACCGGTCTGCACTCCGGTATTGGTCACATAATCCCTATGGGGGTCTGTGCTCCCGAACCAAAAAGCAAAAGGGCGGTCAGTTTCCTTTTCTTCCAAGAATGCCTTAAAATTGGGATACTCCTCACCCGCCGGATTGTGCGCATAACCACCGGCTTCAAAATCACCCGGGCCCCAACCCTTTCGGTTCTTTCCGGTATGGTAGCCCGCCTCTTCCAAAAGCGACATCCAATTGGGAAACTTTTGGGGGATGACAGACCACAGGTTTCCGGCACTTTCCATTTGGTGGGGGTACTTGCCCAAGAGAATACTGGCCCTGGAGGGGGAGCAGGAAGGGGCCGCACAATACGCATTGGTAAAAAGGGCGCCTGCTTCCGCAAGGGCATCAAAAGTGGGGGTGCGCACCACTTCATCCCCATACACCCCTGCATGCGGAAAGGACCAATCATCTGCGATCATAAAGAGGATGTTGGGGCGCTGGCGCTGCCCATCCCCTTCTGTAGTATTGAGGTGACCATTCTGTCCCCATCCTAGGTAAGGAAAGCATAATAGTAATAGAAAAAAAGCGCTTTTTTCCACTTTGGTAAAGGTGTTGGAAAATCTCATTGGTACGGATATCAAAAGGTTCTGCCTTAAAGATATCAAAAAAATAAAGGCGCTCTTTAAGGGTTCTACGCCGTTGCCCTGAATACGCCCCACGGGCAAGTAGCCGTGCCTTCTTTTTGGGGAATAAACGCTCTGGTCACCCTTATCATCCCTACTGATAGTGCACCAAGCGTCCAAAGTGTTGCGCCCT
>CAKZLG010000356.1 GCA_937125035.1 uncultured Maribacter sp.
GAGGTACGTAGTTGCCTTATCTGGTTGTAGCTTATTGTGCCTATAAAAGCCAAGAGAACAGTGGCCAAGACGATGAGTAGGATGGATAGTTGGGATGACTTTCTCAAAACGGGGCTGATTTCATAAAAATGGAGTCCTAAGATAAAGAAAGAAAAAGGTTTTGCCTACCCAAGGGGAGGGATGGGTTCATTTGCATCAAAAAAAATGGCATAAGGGGCAACCTTTGGCCCCCTGTTCTGTTAATGGATGCGCAAAAGGAAGGTATCCCTATTGAGGGATGAGGTCTGGTACTGCCAATTGATGCGCAGTACTTTCTCTATGGCCTTGACCAGGTCATCAAAGGTATTGGGTTTGTTGATGTAAATGTTGGCGCCATTGACAAAGGTGGCCTCAATATCCCTTTCTGAGGATGAGGTGGAGTAGATGGCCACACATAAATGCTTTACTTTTTCATTTTCCCTGATTTCCCTTAGGCACTGCATACCATTTTTTTTGGGCATGTTCAAATCAAGGAACACGATCTCCGGAAGTACCACATTGGGTAAAAGGAGATAATCCATAAGTTCTTGGCCATCATTGAAGATTGATAATTTGGTTCTGATCTTACTCTTTTCTATGGCTTCCTTGAAAAACAGACGATCGTCAGCATCATCGTCTGCCAAAGCAATGTTCATTATACTGAAGGGCATTGGGCTACTCCTATCTATTATGGCACTGCACCCGTGACTTTCCGTTTTTCCACGATATTTTGGAAAGCCGAGGGGGTTAGGCCGGTTGTTTTTTTGAACTGTGCGGAAAGGTGTGCCACGCTACTGTAGCTCAACCTGTACGCAATTTCTGTCAAGGTAAGTTTTTTTGAAATAATCAACCGCTTGGCAAGGTCAATTTTTTTCAATATCACAAAATTCTCTATGGAGGTGTGGGTCTCTTCGGAAAAAATAGTGGACAAATGGGAATAGGAATAATGGAGCTCTTTGGCCAAATAGGTGGAAACGTTGTACTTGGCCAATGTATCAAAATCACTGAGCAGTTCCGTTACGGTATCCTTTATGCGCTGCACCAAAATTTCGTTTTGGTCTTGCAGTACCTCTATCCCATACAATTGTAATGCTTGTTGCAAGGCTCCTCGCTGTGCCTTGGTAAGGGCCTTGGCAAAGGATATTTCCCCGAGGTTCTTAATGGTATAGGCAATGCCCAACGCATCCAATTGCTCTTGCAGCACTTTAAGGCACAGGGTCCTGTAATCAATTTTAATGTTCATGTAAACAAGTAGAATAATTTGTCCTTGCCCCCGTAAGGTGCCCCAATCCGCACTGGGATGGATTGGAATTGGCAAAGGCCAATGGTTTCATCTAAAAGGAAAGATACTAAATTATGCGGTAATTTCCTTCCCTGTTGGTGAGCCTTGGGACTTCCTTTTTTTTGGCCGCTGCATTGCCTTGTTCAACCAAAACGGCTAAAAGGGGTAGGGCAAGGGCCATTTTTAAGTGGGGATCGGGAATGAAAAAATGTCCCTGTGGTCAAGGACATGGAATGTGGGATGCTCATGGATGGGCCAGTGCCCAAAAGCAACTGCCCAACGTTTGGACTAAGGAACGGGCAACATCGCCTCCTTTGAATCAAAGGTAAACCTGATATGTATTTACAGGATGTTTTCTTCTTGGGAAAAATTTTCTTTGGGAACACTATTGAAGAATTCCCCCATGTCCGTATCACTGGCCGGACTGTAGTTCGCCAAAACCGTACCTTGGTGCCCATCTTTGGTTTTGATCACGTAGAGAATGGACATGTCCGAAGGGTTGCTGATGCCTTCAAACCTATGTTCCGCCA
>CAKZLG010000357.1 GCA_937125035.1 uncultured Maribacter sp.
GAAGCCATTGATGAATCCCAATACGGCGGGTGGGACAACCAAGATCTTTTGGCCACTGTTTTGGGCGGTGCCAGCGTGGGCGTTACCATCGATATTTTCAAGCAGCGCAAGAAACGCAAACGAGACAAACTGTTTCGAGAAGCGGTTGGAGCTACGTTACCGTTACCAAAAAATGGAATCTTGGCACCTTACGGTTCCCAAGACCCCACTGTTCAGCTTATTGGTTTTTCACCATCTGTCTATGAGCGCTTAACGGTCCGTTAATACTTGGCGCTGCTTCCCTTTGAAAGGGATTCCGAAATAAAACTTCGGATGTCTTCATTGGCGTTTTTCAGGTCCTCCTTCCTCAAGTACATCATGTGGCCTGATCGGTATCCCTTAAAGGAGAACCGATCTTTCATCCTACCACTTGGGTCTATTTGCCACATAAGGTATTTTGCATTGAAATATGTAGTGGCCCCATCATAATAGCCAGATTGTACCATTACTTTTAAATACGGGTTCTGGGCCATGGCCTGTCTTAGGTTTTCACGCGTGTTTTCATCGGAATTGTCCCACGGACGTACGGGCCCGAACATATTGTACTTTATATCGGTCCGGAACTTCAACTCTTCCTGTAGGTAATAATTGATGGCCGGGGTAAAGCTGTGCAGCCAAGAAGTGATTTCCGCGTTATAATCCGGTCTCATGCCCAATAATTGCTTGTCCATTCCCAAGTACCTGGAATCCAGCCTTCCCACGGTATATCCCCCTTTGTCCTTTAAGAGATTTTTCCAGAAAAAACCAGTGGGTACCGACAGGTTTTGATCTACAATATCCTTTTGTTCCAAACCGGAATAGTAGGCCATTTTTTGTGCAACGGCCAATTTTTCATCGGCAGTAATAAAGCCTCCTCTGGCCAAGGCAGGGATAAGGGTATTGATGGTATACTCCTCAGACTCCGGTAGTATTTCCAACAGGTCCTTACTCTGCAAAGCAGCGGGCAGCGCTTTGTGGTGCCATGCCGCGGCCGTATAATAGGGCAGGTTGATGGCCTCTGCAACGGGCCCTTCATTCCGTATGATTTTGTAATCTGCCGGAGATACCAAGATAACCCCGTTCAAATACATCCACTGCTGGTTCTGAAGCTCCAATGAAAGGCCCATGACCCTTGGCCCTCCATAACTTTCACCGATAAGGTACTTTGGGGAGCGCCATCTGTTGTTCCTAGTGACGAAGGTGTTCAACCATTCCGCCAAATATTTGATGTCAGCATTGATACCAAAAAATTTGTCGCGATCTACCTCTTTCCCCATTTCTGGAATGGTTCTGCTATAACCCGTATTGGCGGGATTTACGTATACTATATCCGTAACATCCAATACGGAATAGGGGTTTTCCTTTACCCCGTAAGGTTGTATGGGGTAACCCTCATCGTCTATTTTGAGCACGCGAGGGCCAGTGTAGGCCAAGTGCATCCAGACCGAGCCGGAACCTGGGCCACCATTGAATGAGATCAATAAGGGCCTTTCTTCCCTGTTTTTTACATTGTTCTTACTGTAATAGGTATAATGCAGTGCGGCAATGGGCTTGCCCAATTCGTCCCACACGGGCTGCGTTCCCGTTTTGGCGGTGTAATTGATGGGTGTACCATTAATGGTAACGCTGTGCTGGGTGGTAATGGCCGTATCTATGGGCAATTTTCGTTCTTGGGCCATGGTCATATGGGCCATAGAAATCACTAAAAATAAAATACTGTACTTTTTCATTTCGTTCTTTGGTTTAGTGCTCTAAAAATAGGGAAAATAACACGCAATCCATTGTATAGAACACGTAATCCATTCCATCCAAAAAGATATGACCAAATTCTTTCCTATCTTTAGTAGAATAAAAATGGCCCTTATGAAAAATATGACGAGACGCAACTTTTCCTTAACGGTGGGCAAAGGCACATTTGCCGCCACGGTGCTTGCACCATCAGCGTGGGCATGTGCCCAAAAGGCAGACCAAAAAAAGAAATTGGGCGTGGCCCTCGTGGGCCTTGGGAGTTACAGCACCAATCAGCTGGCCCCATCATTACAGCAAACAGACCATTGTTACTTGGCCGGTATCGTTACGGGAACAAAGGAAAAGGAAGGCATCTGGAAGGCGAAATATGATATTCCAGAACAAAACATCTATAATTACGAAAATTTTGATACCATTGCCAAAAATCCGGACATTGATATTGTCTATGTGGTCTTGCCCAATAGCATGCATGCCGATTTCAGCATTAGGGCCGCAAAGGCCGGGAAGCATGTTATCTGTGAAAAACCAATGGCCATAAGTGTTGCTGAATGTGATGCCATTATAAATGCCTGTGAGCAGGCCAATGTGAAATTGAGCGTGGGCTATAGGATGCAATCCGACCCGCACACCCATGAAGTGAAAAAATATGTAAGGGAAAAAACCTACGGGGATGTACTCTTTGTTTCTTCGGATGCAGGCTACATCTCAAGGGGAAACCCAGATCAATGGCGGTTGGACCATAAATTATCTGGCGGGGGCGCCCTTATGAACATGGGGGTGTATTCCATACAGACCAGTATATATGGTACGGGACATAATCCCATATCGGTCAGTGCACAGGAATTCAGCACCAGACCGGAGTATTTTAAGGATACGGATGAAACCATTACCGCACAATTTGAGTTTCCCGGTGGCGCCGTGGGCCACATGATGACCTCACATAATGCCAGTGGCAACCGACTTAAATGCCATTGCAGTGAGGGTTGGTTTGAACTGGAGCCGGCCCACAGCTACGGACC
>CAKZLG010000358.1 GCA_937125035.1 uncultured Maribacter sp.
GATCGGCGGGTATTTCATACTGCTCTTGGTAATCTCCTACTTTACCGGCAAGAACGACTCCAATGCGGATTTCTTTAAGGCGGGCAAACAATCCCCTTGGTATTTGGTGGCCTTTGGGATGGTGGGTGCGTCCCTATCGGGCGTTACGTTCATTTCCGTTCCGGGATGGGTAGAGGCGTCCGAGTTCAGCTACATGCAAGTGGTCTTGGGTTATTTTTTGGGATACATGGTCACGGCCTTTGTCCTGTTGCCCATTTATTATGCCCAGAACGTGACCAGCATCTATGAATATCTAGAGGACCGGTTTGGTTTTGTAAGTTATAAGGTAGGGGCAATCTCCTTCTTTATATCACGTGTTCTGGGGGCCGCCTTCCGATTATTTTTGGTGGCCATTGTACTACAGCAGTTTGTTTTTGATGCTTGGAGCATACCTTTTGAGTTTACCGTGGTACTTTCCATACTCCTCATATGGATCTATACTTTTAAAGGGGGCATTAAGACCATTGTATGGACAGACACCTTGCAAACGTTGTTCATGCTGCTTTCCGTTGGGCTTTCCATTTATTTTATCTTGGACCAACTGAACTGGAGTTTTGGTGATTTCCTAACTTCTTCTGAATTTAAAAGCTATAATAAGACCTGGTTCGTTGATGATATCTATGCCAAAAACCATTTATTGAAATCCTTTATTGGGGGGATGTTCGTTACGATATGTATGACGGGGCTAGATCAGGACATGATGCAAAAGAACCTAACGTGCAGAAACCTTAAGGAAGCCCAAAAGAACATGGTGAGCTTTAGTTTGGTTTTGGTGGGCGTCACCTTTGTCTTTATGCTATTGGGGGCCCTGTTGTTCATCTATGCCGAGAGATTCAATATAGGCCTTCCGTTAATGGACGGTAGTCCAAAGTCTGACCTGCTCTTTCCGGAAATAGCACTGAACAGTGGTCTGGGCATTGTGGTCGCCGTCACCTTTATGCTGGGCCTCATTGCCGCGGCCTACAGCAGTGCGGATAGCGCCCTGACCGCCCTGACCACTTCCTTCTGTGTGGATTTTTTGGGAACGGGCAAAAAAAGTGAGCCAGAAGCAAAGCGGGTGAGAAGAATTACGCACATTGGCATGAGCCTCTTGCTGATCTTAGTGGTCATTGCCTTCAAATATATTTTGGACAGAAATGTCATTGATGGCCTGTTAACGGTGGCCTCCTACACTTATGGCCCTCTTTTGGGACTGTTTTCTTTTGGTATTTTCACCAAGTACCACATAAAGGACCGTTATGTATGGCTTGTAGCACTGGTTTCCGTACTCTTGATCTTGGGGTTGGCCAAGATACCCCCAGAGAATTTGGGGGGGTATGTGTTTGGGTATGAGCTGTTGCCCTTGAACGGCCTACTAACGTTCTGCGGTCTTTATATGATTCGCACTAAAAAAGACACCCCATGATTTTAATCCATATGACCTTTGCCGCTTAGAGATGCTACGATATATAAACTATATTTTTCTGGTCCTGGCCCTTGCCGCAGAAGTCATTGGTACCGTGGGTGGTTTTGGTTCATCCGTGTTTTTTGTGCCCTTGGGCAATTTTTATTTTGACTTTTATTCCGTACTGGGCCTAACCGCTATCTTTCATTTGTCTAGCAACATCAGTAAAATTGTACTTTTCAAGAAAGGCCTCAACAAAGACCTTTTGTTAAAGATCGGCCTGCCCTCAGTGGTTTTCGTAACCGTGGGCGGATACCTCTCAAAGATTTTGGACAGCACCCTGTTGGAACTCATTCTGGCGATTTTCCTGGTGGCCCTTAGCCTCCTTTTTCTCATAAAGAAAGATCTGATTGTCCTTCCCAATACTAAAAATGCCATAGGAGGCGGAGTCCTCTCTGGGTTTTCTGCCGGACTCCTAGGGACTGGTGGGGCCATAAGGGGACTGACCATGGCGGCCTTCAACCTAGAAAAAAACGTCTTTATCGCCACCTCTGCGTTTATTGATTTCCTCATAGACTTTACCCGTACCATTGTATATTACCAAAATGGTTACATTCAAAAGGAAGAACTGGTCTACCTTCCCTATTTGATCGTCATAGGCATCTTGGGCACTTACTTGGGCAAACGCCTTTTGGCTTACATACCACAAGATCGTTTTAAGCGGTTGTCACTACTATTGATCTTGTTGATAGGGCTGGTGACCTTGGGCAAAGTGATGATGTAGGCCTTCTAATATTGTCCCGTTGCCAAAAGCACCAACGTACAAGCTACCTCAACGTGTATGCCGTTGGCCGTGAGCCGTTCGTAAAATTCGGGGTTTTCCGTACCGGGGTTGAAAATGACCCGAGATGGCCGCAAATGGATGATATCCTCATAATATTGCTGCTGTCTCTGTGGGTTGAGATATAAAGTTATGGTATGAATATTTTGGTAGTCGGCCAAATTGGTGCTAACTTGCACCTCCCCCACCTTACCTGATTTTATGCCAAAAGCCACAGTTTCCAAACCGGCGCTCACCAATCTATGAATGGCAATATTACTGTAACGGTTTGATTTTAAGGAGGCACCAAAGACGAGTGTTTTTTTCATGTGTTAAGAAGGATGTTAAACTTGTTTTTAAGTGTAACTAATTGCCAAAAAAATCGTCTTTTTGTGGGCGAAATTAAAGAAACACTGTTTTTTAAAATCTATAAGAATGTTGATAACGCTATATATTTATAGTTAATGGTTAGTGTTTAGTATAGCCTATCAGCAAAGAGACCCGGACCCAGTCCGGGTCTCGCTTTTTATGGCCATTACCATAATGAAGATAAAGATAGGAAGTGTTTTTTATGGATGTTGCCGCAAAAAATGTAACAAAGTAACGCAGCAAGGCGTCTATTATGTAAATGGGGCGTTCCCGTTGGGTGGAATGGGTTGGTTTTTCAAACAACGGCACCCCATAAGAAGGCCCATGGCAAATGCCATGGGCTTTTGTTTTACCATCTAATAATGGCGCTGCCCCAGGTAAAACCACTACCAAAGGCGGCCAAAACCACCAAGTCACCAGGGTTTACCCTATTATTTTCCCAAGCTTCCGTCAAGGCTATGGGAATAGAGGCCGCTGTGGTATTACCGTAGCTCATGATGTTGTTGTATACTTGGTCATCTGCCAACCCAAATTTTTTCTGGATGAACTGCGAGATGCGGAGATTGGCCTGGTGGGGCACCAACAGATCTATGTCCGTGGGGTGCAATCCATTTTTTTGAAGCCCTTCCATGATGACCTCACTGAAACGTACCACGGCGTTTTTAAATACAAATTGTCCGTTCATGTAGGGGAAATAGGACTCATCTGCCGGATCGTTGTCCTGGAGTATGTCAGTGACCCATCGTTTGCCCATTCCCGGCGCGATCAGGGAAAGTTCTTCTGCATGCTGCCCTTCTGAGTGTAAGTGTGTTGAAAGTATCCCTTTGTTGACGTCCGTCTCCCGGGTCAAAATAGCCGCCCCGGCACCATCACCAAAAATAACGGATACGCCCCGGCCCCTAGTGGTCATGTCCAGCCCATGGGAGTGCAGCTCGGAACCTATGACCAAAACGTTGCTGTACATACCGCTCTTTATATATTGATCGGCCACGGAGATGCCATAAATAAAACCTGAGCATTGGTTACGCACATCAAGCGCTCCAACCGTATCCAACCCAAGATCGCGCTGCACCAATACACCCGGACCGGGAAAATAATAATCCGGACTTAATGTGGCAAAAACGATAAAGTCAATGTCATTTTTATCAATGCCCGCTCTCTCTATGGCTTTTTGCGCCGCTTTCACCCCCATAGTGGTCGTGGTCTCGCCACTACCTTTTACCACATGCCTACGTTCCTTTATGCCGGTGCGCTCCTGTATCCAGTCGTCATTGGTGTCCATTACCTTGGAAAGGTCATTGTTGGTCACCACATTGTCCGGTACATAAAAACCCAGACCACTTATCTTTGAATTGTACATTGTTCTTACTTTAATTGAATGCCTATGAAACAATAGTGCAATATAACCAACTATTTTCAACAATTGGGGCACAAGGTACCTAGAGGCCCAGGTAAATCAATTGAAGGCCACTGTCCTCACAGGTATTTTTGGAATTGGTTCACCTTGATGTTTGCACGGAGGTCATGAAGCAGGTTGTATAATCCAAAAAAGGTGCGGTTCATATATAGGAAATGTTTAGATCCGCGATTACCGTTCATTTTTCGTATGGCCTTGTCTGAGGCATACTTTTCACTGAGGGCGGCAATCTGTGCCCAAAAGGTCTCATCACCAAAATCAAAGTCCTCCTCATGGAAAGGTGCTGTGAACAGGCTCAGCATTTCGTGGAACAGGGCTTCAAAAAAGCGTATTTCCTCTGGAGCATCTGTTGGAAGAAGTATTTCAAGCGCATACAATTTTTCCTTAAAGAGGGCCCGATCGGCAATATTCTCCTTGCTCGCCATTTCAAAATAAGGTCCGTAAAAGGTATCTGGAATTTCTTTGATACAACCAAAGTCTATGGCCACTAAAGTACCCTTTCCCGTAACCAGGAAATTACCGGGATGGGGATCTGCATGGACCTTTTTAAGCCCGTGGATCTGAAACATGTAGAAATCCCAAAGGGTCTGGCCCAGTTCATTGCCCAAGGCCCGGGAGAAGGGTGTCTTCACAAAATCACCCAAATGCTGGCCCTTCATCCAATCCATGGTAATGATCCGTTCACTGGAGAGGTCCTTGTAGTACTTGGGAAATTCCAGATTGGCTATACGTTGGCATGCCCGCGTTATTTCTTGCCCTTGTTGCAGTTCCAAGATGTAATTGGTCTCCTCCACCAACTTATCCTCCACTTCCTTAAAATATTTATCCGAATCCGTTCCCTGCAGATTGAACATGCGCAGCGCAATGGGCTTCACCAGTGCCAAATCACTTTTTATGCTTTGCGCCACGCCCGGATACTGTATTTTCACGGCCAGTTCCCTGCCGTCCTTAACGGCTTTATGCACCTGGCCAATACTGGCCGCATTGATGGAATCCTTTTCAAAGGTATCAAAAAGCTCCTCCGGGTATTTGTCCATATATTTTTTGAAGGTCTTGCGCACTAACGGCGCGGAAAGTGGTGGTACGGAAAATTGGGAAAGGGAAAACTTTTCCACATAGGCACTGGGCAATAGGTTTTTCTCCATACTCAGCATTTGGGCCACCTTAAGGGCACTGCCCTTAAGGCTTTTGAGACCGTCATAAATGTCCCCTGCATTGTCCTCATCCAATTCATCCCGACCCAAATCTGGATTTACGATTTTCTTTCCGTAATATTTGGCATAATTGCCACCTATCTTTACACCTGTCTTGACCAAAGTGGTGGCCCTTTCAATTTTTCCGGTGGGTATTTTATCTAACGTTTTCAATACGCTTTTAATTAAAGGTTACGCAAAGGTTTCTTTGTACAGGAACTTTCCAAAATCCAGTAGGTTTTCCAGCGGTGTGTTGTCAAACACATCAAAAATGGTATTCACGGACTTTTCTATGGCTACGTCCGTTTTTTCAAACCCGGGGGATTCATCACGCATCCAAAACCGCAAAAGGAAGAGGAACTGCAACCATGCTCCTTCTGAAAATATGGAGGGATTGTGCTTGGTTATGGCCAAATCCTTTTTGGCATTTCCCTTGTATATCAATTTTTTGGCGAAACCCTTGATCTGTTTCCTTAACCCCTTGAGCTGCTCCGCGTTCTTCAACATATTATCCTCTTCCTGCAAGGCAAACAGCACATAACTCCTGTTTAGGGTGAGCATTTCAAAAAAAGTAAAGAAAAAGGTGAGCATTTTATCTTTATTGGTAAAAGAGGCGTATTCCTTGTTTTTCTCCATGAGGGCCACCGCCTGATCATAAAAAGCCGTCCATACCCCATTTTTCATTGCTTGGGCAGAAGGAAAGTGTATGTAGAAATCAGCCTCTGTAATACCGTGGGCCTTGCAAAATTTATAGACCGATTTTGGAAAAGCCTCATGTTCAAGAACATCGTCCATGAAAAAGGATAAGATATCATCTTTCGTTATTTTTTTTGTCTTTGCTGCCATATCATGGTTTTAAGTTAATGGGATTGTTGTAAGATAGAAAGGTATTTTAACAAAAACGTGCCTTCAAAGTAGAAAGCACGTTTTCAAACAACCTAACCAATAAATAATCAAAACGTGATTATAAGTTTAAAACTTTTTCATAGCAGTTTTTTTTCCTAATCACACTCCAAAGATAAGCTATGTTTAACTTTTAATAAAATTTATTAAACAAAAATAATGTTAAACTTTTCAAACAAGGGGTCTGTCAGTTTGTCACTAGTGTCACTTATGGTACTTTTTTTGAACATGGGGCTTACAAGTTTTAAACCCTTTAAAATACACCCAAAATATGGCAACAGGTAAAATAAATGTTTCGGTAGACAACATATTTCCCTTGATCAAGAAATTCTTGTATAGCGATCATGAAATTTTTCTCAGGGAATTGATATCAAATGCTACGGATGCCACCTTGAAATTAAAACATTTGACTTCCATTGGGGAGTCGAAGGTGACCTATGGCAATCCCTTGATCGAAGTGAAGATAGACAAGGAAGGAAAAAAGTTGCACGTCATTGACCAAGGTTTGGGCATGACCGAGGAAGAAGTGAAAAAATACATCAACGAGGTGGCTTTTTCCGGAGCGGAGGAATTTTTGAACAAATATGAGGACTCTGCCAAGGACGCAGGTATCATAGGGCATTTTGGCCTGGGCTTTTACTCCGCCTTCATGGTGGCCAAAAAAGTGGAGCTCATTACCAAAAGCCACCAAGAGGCACCTGCCGTGCACTGGTCCTGTGACGGCTCTCCGGAATTCACCATCAAAAAGGCGAAAAAAGAAGAGCGCGGCACGGAGATCATCCTTCACATTGCGGACGATTCCACAGAATTTCTAGAAGAGGGCAAGATTCGTGAACTATTGACCAAGTACAATAAGTTCATGCCCATACCCATAAAGTTCGGCACCAAAACGGAGACCCTTCCCAAACCGGAAGGCGCCAAGGAAGATGACCCTGCCCCTACCAAGGAAGTGGACAACATCATCAACAATCCTACCCCGGCATGGACCAAACAACCCACGGACCTGAAGGATGAAGATTACAAGAGCTTTTACAGGGAACTCTACCCCATGCAGTTTGAGGAGCCCCTCTTCCACATTCACCTTAATGTGGACTACCCGTTCAACTTAACGGGCATCCTCTATTTTCCAAAGCTCACCAATGACCTCAACATTCAAAAAGACAGGATACAGCTTTACCAAAACCAAGTGTTCGTCACGGACAATGTAGAGGGTATAGTGCCCGAGTTTCTGACCATGCTCAGGGGGGTCATAGATTCACCGGACATTCCCCTGAATGTTTCGCGCTCCTACCTGCAAGCAGACGGGGCAGTGAAAAAGATTTCCTCTTACATTACGAGGAAGGTGGCAGATAAACTGAACTCCCTGTTCAAGGAAAACCGTGCTGATTTTGAGAAGAAATGGAACGATATTAAAATTGTCATTGAATACGGCATGCTCTCCGAGGACAAATTCTTTGAAAAAGCCGAGAAGTTTGCCCTCTACCCTACCGTAGACGGCAACTACTTTACCTTTGAAGAGCTTCAAGAAAAAATAAAGGACCAACAGACGGACAAAGACGGTAAGCTCGTCATACTATATGCCTCAGATAAGGAGACGCAGCACAGTTATATAAAATCCGCCCAGGCAAAGGCCTATGAGGTCCTCCTTTTAGATAGCCCCATCATTGCCCACCTAATGCAAAAGCTGGAAACTTCCAAAGAGAACATCTCCTTTGCACGGGTAGATGCGGACCATGTGGACAACCTCATCAAAAAAGAGGACACCCAAATTTCAAAGTTATCCGATGAAGAAAAAGAGAAGTTGAAAGAGGAACTTGAAAAAACATTGGGAGAACAAAGCAGCTTTACCGTGCAACTTGAGGCGATGGACAGCCAGGCAGCGCCCTTCATCATTACAGAACCAGAATTCATGCGCCGTATGAAGGACATGCAAAAATCTGGCGGCGGCGGCATGTTCGGCATGGGGAACATGCCAGAAATGTACAATCTGATCGTAAACACCAACCACGGTCTGGTGGGTGAGATTTTGAATACCAAGACCGTCAAGAAAAAAGAGCGCCTCATTAACCAGGCCATAGACTTGGCCCGCTTGTCCAAAGGACTCCTTAAGGGCGAAGAGCTCACCAATTTCATAGCGCGCAGTTATGAGATGGTGAAGTAACCTTCCATCCTACGGAAATAGTTTTAATAAACCGTCTTGCCCTAGGGCAAGACGGTTTTTTTATACCCGCTACTGGGGATTGTGATGGCCATGGGAAATCTCTATTTTTCCCAATTAAAACTTTCTGGTATGGCCAAGGAACCTCAAAATAAGCGGTATACTGAAATTCTGGACGAACTGCAGCTACAAAGCTGGCAATTGGAACTTGTAATCTCCGGTTTTGCGATATTTGGTCTGTTTTCTTCATTAGAACCTATCTTTGATTGGTTCACCCAACTCACCCTGCAGGGGTTTTGGAAAATAAGAATGTTGGTATTCGCCATTTATGCAGCTTGCATCCTTACCATTGTCAATCTCATTATCCATGTCCTGCTGCGAGCACTTTGGATAGGCGCCGTGGGCATACGATCCGTATCTGGAGAAATTGATTTCAATACTCTAGGTTTTAGCAGACCCATTACGGCCCATCTAAAGAAAAAGATTGGCTCGTTTGACGTCTTTATTGAAAAGTTGGAAAACTATAGCAGTGTCATATTTGGTTTATCATTTTTAATCGTTTTTATGACAATTGGCGCATTCATTGCCCTAGTACTCCTTCTTTACATCATAGAGTCCGTTAGGGATCTAGGGATGGGGCAGACTGCTAAAATGATCGTAATGAGCATCTTGTTACTTTCATTTTTCGGGGCAATTGCCATAACGTTCATTGATTTTATAAGCAAGGGCTGGTTTAAAAGAAAAGGAGGCCGGCTTTATCTTTTGATCTATCGTGTAACCAGCGTAGTATCACTTTCCGTTGCCTATAGGCCCCTACTTTATAATCTTTGGGACAATTCATTTGGGAAAAGACTCTTGACTTGGCTCACGCCCATTTACCTTATTGGGATTTATTTCTTCAGTTCAGATTATTATGCCACTGATTACATTTATTACCATCAAGAACCTTCTGAACAATTTACAGATCGAAGAAGCTATATGGATATGATTGAGGATAAGGGCGACTACATAGGGTATGCCGCTATTCAATCTAAAATAATCGAAGCTAACTATTTAGAAATCACCATGCCCAATGACCCATTTTTGGAAGAAATGGTCTTTGAATACGACCCCGCACTTAAACCGGCGAAGTCTAGAGTAGGTTTTAGAAATCTCTTGTTCACCTATTTTCATTGGTCTTTTGGCTATCATCCACCCACGCTTCAGGATGATTTAACGTATTTGGATGCCATAAATACCATGTTACTCATTGCCATAGATTCAAAACCAGTTTCTGAACGTTTTTTCATAAATATGGAAAAAAACCAAAACCACACCTTAAAAAAAATAGTATCATTGTCCAATTTAAAGGAAGGCAAGCATGTCCTTACCATACAGCGCCTTACCCAAAAACAAGACAGTACAGCAATAACACACTTTGAGACCATCCCATTTTGGTATTTTCCAGATAACCCCCAAATCAAAGCGGGAGATGGCTTGGTTGTGCCAGACCTTTCCTTTCAGGAATAATAAAACAGTACTCTTTTTGTCAAAAGAAGTTTTGCTATCTTCCCCCTATGAAAGTCATCTCCACCAATTTGGGCGAACCCACTACTTTTGAATGGAACGGGGCCACGGAACAAACCGGCATATTCAAGTATCCCACCCGGGCCAGTTTAACCTTGACCGTTAACGATGTACAGGATGATACCATCATAGACCGTGTGCACCACGGGGGTACCAACAAGGCCTGTTATCTTTTTTCCAGTGATTATTACGGGTATTGGAAGGCCAAATATCCGCACCTTGAGTGGGATTGGGGCATGTTCGGCGAAAATCTCACCATGCAGGGCATGGATGAATCCCAGATGCGGGTGGGCAATACCTACCGTTTGGGCACCGCCTTGGTGCAACTATCCCAACCCAGGGAACCCTGTTACAAACTGGGCATACGGTTTGGGACCCAAAGCATCCTGAAACAATTTGTGGAGCATGGCCACCCAGGCACCTACGTAAAGGTGCTGGAACCCGGCCAAGTTACCAAGGATGATGTTATGCAATTGGTGGAGGAATCCACCAACCCGTTGACAGTACAGCAATTTTACAACCTTATGTTCCTAAAGGAAAAACCGCTGGAACTGCTACAGACCTTTATGGAGAACCCAGCCGTACCACAGTATAAAAAGGACCGCTACAAAAAATACCTGCCATGACCGTTGATCAACCTTGGCATTATTACCTTATGGCGTTGCTCTACATAACGGCGGGCCTGTTCCATTTTGTTCGCCCCAAGATCTATCTGCGTATTATGCCGCCCTATATCCCCAAGCCCGATCTTATGGTGTTTCTCAGCGGTCTGGCGGAAGTGGCATTGGGGGCGGCCCTATTGATCTCCATGACCAAAGACCTAGCTCTTTGGGGCATCATTGCCATGCTCGTGGCCTTTTTGCCGGTGCATCTGCATATGTTGAAAGGAGGCAAGGCGGGCGCCGGTCTGCCCCAATGGGTGCTCATCTTGCGTTTGCCCCTACAGTTTTTGTTAATGTATTGGGCCTTTGTCTATCTAACATAAAAAAAGGGGAACGCTCCCGCTCCCCTTCTACTTGAAATTAACTCAAACCAACTTACTTAACTACAAATTCTTCTGAGTAGACCCTGTTATTGTCCTCCAAAGTGAGCCTATAATTGCCGCTGTAGGCACCTTCAAAATTAAAGGCCTTTTCAATGATCATTTCTTCAGCAACGGTTTCGGTGAAGACCAATCTATATTCGGCATCATATACTTTGATCAATACACTGGACTTATCAAGATTTAAAAAATTAATGAACACCTTGCTTCTTTCTTTTCTAAAATAAGGCTTCACTTTTTCATCCCTGTTCACAATAGTGACCTTGTCCCCTTCAATGACTATGGTATAGGTAACGGTCTTAAGATCATGCTCAGTGGCAAAGTAATATGTACCATTGTTCAATTGTTCCATATCAAACCTCTTGCCCTTGCTGCCTTCGGCCAATTTTTCGGTATAGATGACATAGTCATTACTGTCCATTAAAGTAATCGTGGTGTTCTCGGTTACATCCTGCACCGTTAAGACCACACCCTTGGCATTAGTGGTGGGTATAAGGTTCAATTTCGGCTCTTTTGCCATGCCCATGGCCACGGTGAACAAAAGGGCTACTGCTGTTGTAAATTTTAGACTTGCTTTCATACTGATTTGTTTTTTAGATTGATAAATAACTTACATGACAAACTTACGCCGGGTTTTGGACCCACACTAGCAGTGGATTTTCAGATTTATGTGCTATTTTAACCGTATTAAGAGAACTTTAATACCTTAGGGTTAATTGAGCATATATTTTGGTTAATTTTGTAGTGAACCTAGGTTTGGGGACCCAGTACCTTTATACTAGAAAAAGAAAACAGAGATGTTAAAGCAAAAACCCACATTTGAGGCCATAGCCCCTAATTTTGGGCATTCTTATACCTATCAAAAATTTGATGAGCATCGCCTGAACAAAAACAATATCTGGCATTATCATCCAGAGATAGAACTGGTGTATGTTAATGGCGGCACGGGCAAACGCCAGATAGGCAGCCATGTTTCCTATTATACGGATGGTGACCTTATACTTATTGGAAGCAATATACCCCATTGCGGTTTTACAGATGCTCTAACGGGCAATACGAGCGAAACGGTGGTACAAATGAAAATGGATTTCTTGGGAAGTGATTTTTTCAACATACCGGAAATGAAAAAAATCGAGACCTTATTTGAAAGCGCTTCGGGAGGCATTGCCTTTTACGGCAAGACCAAGAAGAAAATTGGTGAAAAAATGGAGATTTTAGAGTACCAGACAGATTTTCAACGCTTGCTTTCCATCCTCAATATCCTGAACGAACTAGGTAACTCCAAGGAATTCAAGCTCCTGAATGCGGAGGGTTTTTCCATGGAAACGGACATTAAGGACAATGACCGGATCAATGTGGTATTCAACTTTGTGAAGAACAATTTCAAGGAGGAAATAAGCTTGGAGGAAATGAGTGATATGGTGAGCATGACCATACCCTCTTTTTGCAGGTATTTCAAAAAAATCACCAATAAGACCTTTACCCAGTTTGTCAACGAGTACCGTTTGGTCCATGCCAGTAAACTTTTGGCTGAAAAGCCCATGAGCATTACCGAAGTCTGTTTTGAGAGCGGTTTCAACAATTTTTCGCACTTCAACAAATCGTTCAAGGCCTTTACAGGGCAAAATCCGTCTGAATATCGCAATCAGTTAAAAACGGTTCTCCAATAATGGTGGAACTTCAAACATCTGGTGCGCTGCACCTACCGGATGCGGAAATTACGTACCTGCCCCATTTTTTGCCAACGGAACGGGCTTCTCGTTATTTTAGCTCATTAAGGGAAAAAGCAAATTGGCAGGAGGATGAGATCACCGTCTTTGGGAAGACCTATGCACAGCCAAGACTAACGGCCTTATACGGCAATAATGGCAAGCCCTACAGCTATTCCAATATCACCATGGCCCCGTCTGTTTTTACCCCGGAACTACTACAGATCAAAGAACTGGTGGAAACACATGCGGACACCGTGTTCACCACCTGCCTGCTCAACCTGTATCGCAACGGGCGGGACAGCAATGGCTGGCATGCGGACAACGAGCGGGAATTGGGTCACAACCCCATCATTGCATCTGTGAGTTTGGGAGCGGAACGTTATTTCCACCTAAAGCACAACACCTTGGCCACGGAGCGCTACAAACTTCTATTGGGCCATGGTAGCCTCTTGCTCATGAAAGGCCCTACACAACACTGTTGGAAACACCAAATTCCTAAAACAGCCAAACCCGTTGCCGAGCGCATCAATTTGACGTTTAGGGTGATCCCATAAAAAAATCGGCCTTTACGACCGATTTTTTCCTTCCCTGTTCCCGTGCTTTATACTGTCTTTAAAATAATGGGCGACTATTCTAATTTCCTCGCATGTAAAGCTTCAATATATTTAACCAAATAGCATGCCAAATTTATTTAAAACAAGGGCCGTATATTTGCAGGGCCATGGAAAAAGAATTTACAGAAAGAGAACTGGACCGTATCATTGAAATGGCCTGGGAAGACCGCACCCCTTTTGAAGCCATAACCTTCCAATTCGGGATTTCAGAGCAGGAGACCATTGCAATAATGCGCAGGCAGATGAAGCCCCGTAGTTTCAGGATGTGGCGCAAAAGGGTTCAGGGCAGGGCCACGAAACACGCTAAACTCAGGGGTACCGGGGTCAACCGGTTCAAGTGCGGTAGACAACGCCATATCTCCTCCAACAAAATAAGTAAGCGCTGAAGTTCCTAAGTGGCATGGTCCTATTGGAAGATGTCATTGAGCACGGCCGCTAAGCGGATACCCCCCTTTTGCAATTGCTGCTCCACCGTGGGCCACCAATCATAACTATATGCATAGCCCAACTTTTCCCCTACTTCCACGGAAGCGTATACCTGTGCTGCCATTTCTTGGGTCTCCTCCACCCAAGTGCGCACATTGCCTTTTTTGAGGGCCGTTATCTGGGCTTTGGTAAGTTGGGGGAGTTTGTCGGAAAGCTCCGTGTAGCTCATGCCATAGTCATCAATCATATTGCTGTCCCATACCCTGTGGAGATTGGTGCCCCGCCCAAACCATTGCAATTGCAGATCGTTGCCCCCTTTGTCCTCTGCCCTGCCCACATGCATGGGCTGGTGCAGGTCTCCCATGAGGTGCACCAGCAGCTTTAGGTAAAAGGTTCGGTTTTCAGGGGTGCTGGTTTTATCTTTCACAATACGAATGCATTTTTCAATACCCGTAACAATATCACCCTCTGCACTGGGGGTTTCATCCCCATAATCCTTATCTAAAGGAAAATTCACATAATGCCATGGGCTGAATTCCCTATAGGCCCTATCCGCTTTGATCTCATCACCAAAGTTGGCCACCGCCGCAAGGCTCTGCCCGTTCAAGAGATGGTCTATGGCCTTCCTGGCCTTACGGGTGAGATGGGTCTCTGCTACCTCACCCACTACCCTATGACCTGTTTTGGACCAATAAATTTCATTGGCCGAGACCATATTTGCAAACATCAGCAACAAGAGAAAACACTTTTTCATCTGCGTATTTTTGGCAAAAATAACCCACTTAACATTACCTCTTTGTTAAAAACGAAAAAGATGGTCTAAAAGGGCCTTGGTCAATGGGCAAAGACATGCTTTTTTTGGCTGAATAAATAAAGTGCTTTGTGAAATATGCTTTCATTGAGTGCCTTACCCTAAGAAAATGGGAAACGACAATCGAATTTCACTGAGCACGATTTAAAATAATTTATATATCTTTATGATATCATTTTAATATCATATAAATGGATACCGAAAAAAATTACCAACCTATGAACGGGTACCTAATGCTTCTCGTTCTCTTTTTGCTCATTATCGGGGGCGTGGCCCTATTGCGAATCTATGTGGGAGCCCTGCTCCTGCTTACGGCACTAATTGGCATGGCGGGCTTTGTACTCGTTAACCCAAATGGTTCCCGAGTCTTGTTGCTTTTTGGAAAGTACATGGGCACCATTAAAAAGAATGGCTTTTTCTGGGTGAACCCCTTGTTCACCAAACGAAAAATTTCCTTGCGCGCCAGTAACTTTGACAGTGAACGCCTTAAAGTAAATGATAAGCTGGGCAATCCGGTCATGATCAGCACGATCCTAGTCTGGCGGGTTACTGATACCTACAAAGCGGCCTTTGATGTGGACGATTACCAAAATTTTGTCCGCGTGCAGACCGATGCCGCCGTTCGCAAACTGGCCAGCATGTATCCTTATGACAATTTTGCCGACGAAGGGCTAGATGAGGACATCACCTTACGATCCAGCGTAAATGAGGTAAGTGAAGCATTGGAAAAGGAAGTGCAGGAACGGCTTTCCATGGCGGGCATAGAGGTGCTAGAAGCCCGTATCGGCTACTTGGCCTATGCCCAGGAAATTGCCAACGCCATGCTCAAAAGACAACAGGCCACGGCCATTGTGGCCGCACGACACAAAATTGTGGAAGGCGCGGTGAGCATGGTGGAAATGGCCTTGGATGAATTGGGCAAAAAAGAAGTAGTGGTCTTGGATGAAGAACGAAAGGCGGCCATGGTGAGCAACCTTATGGTGGTGCTGTGCTCGGACAAGGATGCCGCGCCCATTGTCAATACAGGAACCCTAAACCATTGAAGCATGAGGGTATTTCAGGAAAAACAGCGCTTTACGCAATGGTGGTTGCAACTGATCAACCTCATGGTAGTGGCACTGCTTGTCTACAACGGCTACCAATGGTTTGTTCTAGGAGAGGCATCAGGCAACGTAGGGGCAGATGAAACAGGCGTACAAATCGCCGTAATGGCCACCATGCTCCTCACCGTGGGCTTCCTTTACAGTTGTGCCCTTGAGACCACCATAGATGAAAGTGGTATTGCCTATCGGTTTTTTCCCATTCAACTGAAACATAGAAAAATAGCTTGGAAGGATGTGGCCCAATGCCATACCCGGACCTACAGGCCCATTCCCGAATATGGTGGTTGGGGCTACCGTACGAGCTACGGAAAGGGCAAAGCATTGAACATAAAGGGGAACCAAGGCATTCAACTTGTTCTTACCAATGGCAAGAAATTATTGTTGGGCACCCAAAAACCAGAGGCGGCCCAGGCCGTCATCTCCAAATATTGTACAGACCATGAAGGAATATAAAGTCGTCTCTTTTCGGATGGGGCTTACCCAAAACGATAAAAAATTGGAAGATCTTTTGAACGAACATGCAAGACAGGGGTGGCGTTTGGACCAATTTGCGGAAAACTTGTCCAAAGTAATCCTTGTACGTGATCGAAACACATGAAAAAGCGGTGGGCATTGATATGGTTAGTACCCGTGTGGCTTTGCGGCCAAGCATATATCACGGAAGAATTGGTTCTAGACAATGGTGCCATTGAACTACCGGGTACATTGAGCTACCCAGCTGGGGCGGCCACCCCACCCTTGGCCATCTTTGTACATGGTTCTGGCAATGTGGACCGCAATGGCAACCAAGGTTTCTTTGTAAAGGCGAACTATATAAAACTTTTGGCGGACAGTCTCAACGCAAATGGTATTGCCGTGTACCGTTATGATAAGCGCACTGCCAACCCCAAGAACAGGGCCCATTTAGGCGGAACGCTCCTAATGGATTATGCGAGCGATGTGCGCGCCGCCATTGCACATTTTAAGGATGATTCCAAATTTGGCAGTATTCACCTTATAGGCCATAGTCAGGGATCCTTGGTGGCCATGTTGGCCGTTACAGACCAAGTGGATGGTTTTATTTCCATTGCGGGCGCCGCCAGGACCATTGACCACATTATGGTGGATCAGGTGGCCCGGCAAGACAGCCTTCTGGGCGTTAGCACCCAAGAGCATTTCACGGAACTCATGGAAACGGATACCATACAAAAGGTACATGTTAATCTCATGCAATTGTTCGCCCCACAAAACCAGCGGTTTGTTAAGAACTGGGCCACCTATAGTCCTACGGAACTGATTGCGGACCTGCAATTGCCCGTCTTGCTGCTGCATGGCACTATGGATGGCCAAGTGCCGGTGCAAGAGGCCATGGCCCTGCACAGTGCACGGCCCAATGCGCGGTTCAAGACCATAGAAAGAATGAACCACGTACTTAAACACCTGAACGATGCACAAGACGACCTCAAAACCTACCTGGACGCCAACTTTGACCTCACAGAAGAATTAGTAAAAGAAATTGCTGCATTTATACATTTACATGGGTAAGAAAAAAGGCTTCGCTCTGCGATTGAATGAGGATATGTTGAAAGCTATTGAAAAATGGGCCGCTGATGAGTTCAGAAGTACCAATGGCCAAATGGAATGGATGCTCATGAAAAGTCTCAAAGAAGCGAAAAGGGCCCCGAAAAAGGATAACGAAACTTGATGTTTAAGATTTTTTTAACGCAGTAATCCTTTAAATTTGCCTTCCGACTAATTCAACCATAATGACAAGGACCTTAAGTGCCCTGGCACTTCTATTTATTCCGTTTTCCCTATTTTCACAAAACCCTCAAAAATCCTTTACCGTAAAATACACCAATTCGTTTTTTCAAATTGATGGCGTATTGGATGAGGTGGCATGGGAAACTGCAGAAAGTGCCGGGGCGTTTCAACAGTATTTTCCTTCGGACAAAGTCCCTGCCAAATACCAAACAGATATTAGAATGCTCACGGATGACCAGACGCTTTATGTGGGCATCAAGGTGTTTACACCGGGCAATGATTACGTAATCCCCTCTTTGGAACGTGATTTCCGTGCCACGGGCAATGATAACATCAGCCTTATTTTTGATACCTTCAACGATGGCACCAACGCCTTTCTTTTTGGTATCAACCCTATGGGCGTACGGCGAGAGGCCCTTATTTCCGGAGGAGGACAGGACCTTAGGGGGTTTACCACGTCATGGGATGTGAAATGGCGTGGAGAGAGCAAAATATATGATGGTTATTATACGGCGGAAATGGCCATACCGCTTACCTCTTTCAAATTTGCGGAAGGGGAGACCAAATGGCGCTTTCAAAGCTATCGGTTTGATATGCAGTCCAATGAAAGGAGCAATTGGTTTATCATACCCCAGAACCAAAGTGTGATCAACCTGGCCTTCATGGGCGATATGTTGTTTGAGAAACCTTTGGGGAAATCCCGGACCCCATTGGCCATCATACCCTATATCAATGCCATAGCGGATAAAGACCACGTGCTCAATGAGACAAATGCGGCGGTGAAAGTGGGTGGAGACGCCAAAGTGGCCATTGGCAATGGCATGAATTTGGATGTAACGGTAAATCCTGATTTCTCTAATGTGGAGGTCGATGATATTTTTACCAACCTCACCCGTTTTGAGATTTCACTCCCGGAAAGACGACAGTTCTTTGTGGACAATAATGACCTTTTTGGAAGTTTTGGGGGCAGCAGGGATGCCAACCCCTTTTTCTCAAGAAGAATAGGAATAGCTACTGACAGTAGTGGTAATTCCGTACAGAATGATATTTTGGGCGGCATACGCCTCAGTGGAAAGCTCAATAAAGATCTTCGGCTGGGTTTTTTAAACATTCAAACGGCCAAGGACCCCTCTGAGGAAATTGCCTCTAACAACAATATGATGCTGGCCCTACAGCAAAAAGTTTTTGGCAGATCAAATATCGGCTTCTTCTTCATTAACAGACAATCCACGGGCAATGCCCCATTTTTAACGGATGGGGAGCGGTACAACAGGGTCATGGGCATTGACTACAACCTGGCCAGTATGGACAATGTTTGGTCTGGTAAATTTTATGCCCACACCTCTTTACAGCCCGGGGAACAAAAAGAGAATTATTCTGCCGGAGCCTTCTTGGGAAGAAATACAAGGTATTGGAACATCTTTACGGATTTGGCCTTTGTTGGCAATGATTTTAGATCGGACCTAGGTTTCATACCGCGCAATGACATCCTAAAATCCGCAACTTCCGTGCAGCGTCTTTTTTGGCCAAAAAAAGGGCCTATAAACAACCATGGCATTGAGTTTTTCCCCATCCTTACTTGGAGGCCCGGACTTGATTTTCAAAAGACGGACCACGATATTAGGCTCAATTACAATGTGGCCATGAAAAATTTTGACCAATTTGGGATAGGGTATAACAATAGTTATATTTTCTTAACGGATTCCTTTGACCCCACCAGTTCAGAAAATGGTGTGGAACTCCCGGCAGACCGTGGGTACACCTTTAGTGCCTTTAATTTTACGTATACGAGCAATCTGGCCAATGTCTTCGCTTTTCAAGGTGAAGGTTCAGTGGGCGAATTCTTCAATGGCTCCCGGTTTTCACTGGGTGGGGAGGCCACCTTGCGCTTACAGCCTAAATTACGCCTTAGCCTTAATGTAAATTACGATAGAATATCCCTGCCATCCCCATACCCCAGTGCAGACCTTTGGTTGGTGAGTCCCCGTGTGGGCATAACATTCAGCAAATCCGTTTTTTGGAGCACCTTGTTCCAATACAGCAACCAACGAGATAATTTGGGCATCAATTCCAGGTTGCAATGGCGGTTTGCCCCGCTGTCCGATCTATTTATCGTGTATAACGATAATTATGCCGTTGACCTTTTTGAACCAAAATTCCGATCGATCAATTTAAAGTTCACCTATTGGCTCAACATTTAGATAAGAATCGGTAATTTGTAGACCTAAAAGAGTCCAAAATGAAAACCATAGATTGTAGTTCCATTACATGAAAAAACTGACCCTGAGCCTTCTGGCATTGACCATCACATTTTTCCTCTACAGTCAAGAACAAACCAAAAAGTTTACCGTAAAGTTCATAGCGGAACCCATCAAGGCAGATGGTGTCTTGGATGAACCGGTTTGGGAAACGGCCGATGATGGTGCCAAGGATTTTTGGGAATATTTTCCGTTGGATTCCGTACAGGCAAAAAAACAATCCCAAATCAAAATACTCTATGATGACAGGAACCTGTATATTGGCATCAAGGCTTACTCCAGTGGTTCAAATTATGCCACACAATCCCTGAGGCGGGATTTTAGAGGTAGTGGCAGCGATAGCTTTTCTTTGGTGTTCGATACCTTCAATGACGGTACCAATGCCTTTTTGTTCGGCATCAACCCCTATGGGGTGCGCAGAGAAGCTTTGATAGCCAATGGTGGTGCCGACCAAGATGATTTCAATCTTGCTTGGGACATGAAATGGAAAGGGGATGCGAAGATTTACGATGACTATTTCACTGCAGAAATGATCATCCCCCTTACCTCGTTCAAGTTCAAGGAAGGAGCAACGAAATGGCGCTTTAACAGCTACAGGATAGAAACCCAAAGCAACGAAAGAAGCACTTGGACAAGAATACCCCAGAACCAACTCATTTATAACCTTGCCTTTATGGGGGATATGGTATTTGAAAAACCCTTGGGCCAATCCAGAACGCCATTTGCATTTATCCCATACATAAATGGTATTGCAGCGAGGGATTATACGCAAGGTGAAAATCTCAATAACTTTAAAGTGGGTGCGGATGCCAAGGTCTCCATAGGAAACAGCCTTAACCTTGACCTGACCTTAAACCCTGACTTCTCTACCGTAGAGGTGGACAATTTCATTACGAACCTCACCCGTTTTGAAATTGCACTGCCAGAGCGGCGCCAGTTCTTCATAGACAACAATGATCTTTTTGCCAGCTTTGGAAACGGTTTTGATTTTAGTCCGTTTTTCTCTAGACGAATCGGTATTGCCAGGGACACCGTAGGGAACACTATAGAAAATAATCTTATTGGCGGAGTGCGCCTAAGCGGCAAGCTGACAAAAGACCTTCGTGTGGGGGTTTTAAATATTCAAACAGCAGAAGACCTGGAAAATAGAATCCCTTCCAACAACAACACCATGCTGGCATTACAACAGCGTGTCTTCTCAAGGTCTAACATCGGTGTTTTCTTCATCAACAAGCAGGCCTTCAAAACCTATGACTTTGTGGAACGCGAAGATGAATACAATAGGGTTTTGGGCATTGACTATAATCTCGCCTCAAAAGATAATACTTGGAACGGATCATTTATCACCCACAAATCCTATCAACCAGACGACAGTGAAGGAAATTTGGCCTCGAGCGCCCTTATCCGCTATAATACCAGAAAATTCAATGTATTTGCCAAAGGTACATTCATAGATGAGGATTTCCGTTCTGATCTGGGCTTTGTGCGAAGGACGGATCTGTTTAAGACACTCCTGAGCGCTGAACGTGTTTTTTGGCCTAAAAAAGGGGTTGCACAAAATCAT
>CAKZLG010000359.1 GCA_937125035.1 uncultured Maribacter sp.
ATGATTTAACCCCACAAATCAGCCCTTATGAAATTAAGAAGTATCATCGTTGATGATTCATCCATGCAACGGATGGCCGTCGCGAAGCTGGTGAACAATCACCCGAACTTAACCATGGTAGCCGAATACAGTAATGCTATCGAAGCCAAGAACGGCATCAAAAACCATGAGATTGATCTTATTTTTTTAGATGTTGAAATGCCCATCATCACAGGATTTGACCTACTCGAATCTTTGGACAACAGTCCTCAAGTGATCTTGATCACCGGAAAACCGGATTATGCCCTTAAGGCCTTTGATTATGACGTAACGGATTACCTTCACAAACCGATCACCATGGCGCGCTTTGATGCCTCAGTAAAAAGGGCCGTTGCAAAATATGAGCAAATGCACAGGGTACATGAGGACGAGGAGCATATTTTCGTGAAAAGCAACCTAAAAAAGCGCAAGGTCATTTTAAATGAAATCAAATGGATCGAAGCTTTAGGGGACTATATTAAATTGGTAACGGATGAGGCCAATATTGTCATACTCTCTACCATGAAGTCCTTTGAGAAGCAACTGCCTGAAGACAAGTTCCTCCGCATTCATAAATCCTACATCGTAAATTTGGAGAAAGTGGAGAAATTCAATAGTAAGAATGTTGAGGTAAGCGGCCGTTCCATTCCTTTAAGCCGAAACAAAAAATCAGAATTGGCGGAAGCCTTGAGCAATGTTTGATTGCATATGATGAAAAAATACATTGAAAAACGCCACTTTAGAGTGGCGTTTTTTATTAAATATGGTCTACGTTGTAAATGACCCGTACACCGCGGTAAGCGGCTATGGCGCCAAAGGACTTCTCCACCCTTTTTATGTAACCCTTGGTATGTGCCAAGGCCACTTTCTTATCCATCTTTACCAACAGGTGCTTTAAATATTGGTTGCGTATCCTTGCTACGGGAGGGTACTCCGGCCCCAAGACGGCAGCCCCTATTTTTTGTTTCAAAGCACCGCAAAACCAATCTGTGGCCTCGTTCAATAATTGAAAATTCTTATGCTTAAACGTGATTTTCAAAACCCTGTTTGCAGGAGGGTAACGGTAAAGCTCCCGTTCATATAACTGTTCTTGGTACATGGCCTCATAGGCGCCGGTGGAAACCTGTTTCAATATCTGATGGTAAGGATTGTAGGTCTGTATGATCACTTTGCCCCTTTTCTTTGTCCTACCTGCCCTGCCCGCCACTTGGGTCAATAATTGAAATGTGCGTTCATGGGCCCGGTAATCGGGGAAATTGAGCAGGGCATCCGCATGGAGCACCCCAACTAAGTTCACGTTTCTGAAATCCAGCCCTTTGGTAACCATTTGGGTACCCACGAGTACGTCTATTTCTTGCCTTTCAAAGGAGGTGATGATTTTCTCATAGCCATGCTTGCCCCTAGTGGTGTCCAGGTCCATACGGCCTACTTGGTACTTAGGAAAAAGGGCACTTACCTCTTCCTCTATTTGTTCCGTTCCAAAGCCTTTGGTGTCCAGTTCCGTGCTGCCGCATACCATGCAACTTTCGGGCATGGCTGTATGATGACCACAATAATGGCAACGCAGCTGTTTGCGGTATTGGTGAAAGGTGAGGCTTACATCACAATTGGGACACTGTGGCGTATGCCCACAACTTAAGCACTCCAATATGGGGGCAAACCCTCGTCTGTTCTGAAAAAGGATCACTTGTTCCCCCAAAGAAAGTGTCTCCGTCATTTCCTCTAGAAGCCGTTCAGAGAAGTGCCCCTTCATTCTGCGTTTTCTGTGGGCCTCCTTGATGTCCACCAACTCCATGTCCGGCAGCAGCACATTTCCATACCTACGGTTGATCTCCGCATAGCCATATTTGCCCACCATGGCATTGTGGTAGCTTTCAATGCTCGGTGTGGCCGAACCCAGAAGAACATGGGCATTGTGCAGCTGGCCCAAAACAATGGCGGCATCACGGGCATGATACCGTGGGGCGGGGTCAAATTGCTTAAATGAGGTTTCATGTTCCTCATCTATAATGATGAGCCCCACTTTGGAAAAGGGCAATAGCAGGGCGGATCGCGCGCCGATGACAATTTGGGCCTTGGGGTCATGATGGCTTACGTGCTTCCAGATCTCTACTCGCTCCTGTACATTGTATTTGGAATGGTATACGGCTATCTTATCCCCAAAATAGGCTTTGAGCCTGGAAATAAGTTGTGTGGTGAGGGCGATTTCGGGCAGGAGATAAAGTACCTGTTGCTGTCGTTCCAAACAGTCTTGAATCAGCTTTACGTACACCTCTGTCTTGCCGGAAGAAGTGATGCCCTTCAAAAGGGCCACTTTTTCCTCCTCAAAACTTTTAAGAACATCCTGCAGTGCTCTCTGTTGATATTCATTGAGCTCTTTTACGGCATCTGTTGCTCCTTCCGTTCCAATATTTACACGATCCTCTTGTATATGGTATTCTTCCAGCACCTCTTTTTGCACTAAACTCCTAATAACCCCTTTTGATGCATTGGCCGCTTTTTCCAGGTCTTTAGTACTTATGGGCTTTTTGGTAGTGGACCGTAACTGAAACAGTGCCAAGACCACTTGGCTCTGCTTAGGGGCGCGGGCCAAAAGGTGCAGAAGTTCCTCCAGGGCATCGTCTGTATTGTACGCAGCACCCATTCTTATATATTTCACCAGTTTGGGCCTGTACTGTTCGTATAAGGTCTCTTTGAGATGGATGATCTTTCTTTCCAAAAGGCCCTGCAATAACGGCAACGCATTTTTACGGTCTATAATGGCCGCGATCTCGTGAACTTTTAAAACCGGCTGATGACGCAAGGCCTCATAGACCAAAAACTCATTGTCGTTCAAGATGGCCTCGTCAAATTCGGTTTCTTTATTAAGGAGTACCAAAGTCTCACTCTCCAAAAGGAAGGCACTGGGAAGTGCACTTCGCATCACCTCTCCCAGAGAGCACATATAGTAGTGGGCGATCCATTGCCAATGTTTAAGTTGTATGGGGTTTACAATGGGATCCGTATCCAAGATTTCATGGATTCCCTTGGCCTCATAACCTTGCGGTGGCGTGGTATGCACCCGCACGGCCAAGCCGGTATATATCTTTGATTTACCAAAGGGGACGGCCACCCGCATCCCCATGCCCAGTTTGGCAGCTTCTTGAGCCGTAAGGGCATAGGTGAAGTGCCGTTCTAGGGGAATGGGCAATATGACTTCTACGAAATGGGCCATATGCGCTATCCTTTCACCCGCAACCAAGTCTGGGTCCTATAGATAAAAGCCAAATAGCCCCTTACCTTCAGTTCGTTGGGGTTTTCCGGGTTCAACCATATTTTACACCTGAAGGTCATGCCCTGCTCGGGATCAAACAATCGTTTCCCCTTCCATTCCCCATCGTCCTCCTCGGCCGCGGTAATGATCTCCATGCCCAATACGGGCTTGTCCTTTAATTCACCATCACATTTTTCACAAAGCACCTCTTCCTTGCCTTCCTCAAGGATCTCCACCACTTTTCCGTACATAAGGCCGTCATCTTCATAGATTTTTATGATGCCCTTGGGTTTTCCCGTACGATCGTCTATGGTTTTCCAATGTCCAAATACATCTTGTGCCAACGCGTGGTTCACAAGGCAACAAAACAAGGCGGGCAACAGTAACTTAAATTTATCCATTATTCTCTATTAGCCATTTTACGGAGTGAATTCAAGGAGGCGTTCAATTCAAAACCGAGCAACAAGATATTGGAATTTAGCCAGATATATACCATTAAAATCAATAAGCCACCCAAAGCCCCGTATAATTCATTGTAACGTGCAAATTTCTCAATATAAACCCCAAATAAGTAAGAGGTCAACAAAAACAACAATGTGGTCATCAGTGCGCCTGCGGAAAAAAAACGGGCATGTCTTCCTTCCATAGTGCCAAAATAATAGAGTATGGCGGTAGTAAGGTAGGAAAGGACAATGAAAAAGAGGAATTTGGCTATCTGTACGCCAATAATCTCATCCTCACCAAGCACATAGCCCCCCTGTTTTGCCGCAAACTCGGTAAGATAGCCCAAAACATAGATTTCAAAATAGACAAAGGCCACAAACCCAATGATGATCAAGATGGACAAAATGAGCCCCACAAAAAGGGCATAGGCGTATTGCTTAAAGAAATTACGGGTCAATTCTACATGGTAGGAGTTTTCAAACCCCCCAAAAATGGCACTAACCCCATTTGCCATTAAAAAAATGGAGATCAAAAAGGTAGAGGATAACAAACCTGGTCTCTTTTGCGCCTTGATCTGTTGGTAGATCTGTTCAAAATACTCCCCCGTGGCGGTGGGCAGGAACGACTCCAAAAATGCCGGGAAATTGGCATCAAAATCAGTGTTGTCCAAGCTGAAGAATGAGATGAGAAAGGGCACTAAGGTCAGCATGAAGATCAAAAGTGGAAAAAGGGCCAGGAAAAGACTGAAGGCAATGGAACTGGCCCGGGTGGAGAGGGCTCCCCGTACCACGCCCATAATGTACATTTCAATAAGGTCATAAACGGAAAGCCCCTCGAAACCAGGCAACTTTACCCGTATCAAGATACGGTACAGCCACTGTATCACAGGAATTTTGTCCAATTTACTTTCTATCTCTTGGGACATTATACCGCTTTTAAGCTAAGGTCCAGATTGTGTACGGAGTGTGTGAGCGCCCCTGAGGAAATGTAGTCCACCCCACATTCGGCATAGTTTCTTATCGTTTCTTCGTTGATGCCCCCTGATGATTCCGTGAGGCATTTTTCCCCTATCATCTTCACCGCCTTGCGGGTATCCTCATAATTGAAGTTATCTATCAAAATGCGGTATATGCCATCTGACCTTAAAATTTCGGCTATTTCATCCAAATCCCTCGCCTCCACAATGATTTTTAGATCTCGTTGGGTCTCATCAAGGTATTTTTTGGTCTTTGCTATGGCTTGGGTTATGCCACCCGCAAAATCTATATGGTTATCCTTTAACATGATCATGTCATACAGCGCAAACCTGTGGTTTTCCCCTCCCCCTATCTTTACTGCCCATTTTTCCAATGCACGTATGCCAGGTGTGGTCTTTCTGGTATCCAGGACCTTGGTGCCCGTTCCTTTGAGAAGCTCAACAAAATGACGGGTCTTGGTGGCGATGGCACTCATACGTTGCATGGCGTTCAAAACCAAACGCTCTGCCTTTAGGATGCTTTGCGAGCTGCCCGAAACATAAAAAACAATGTCCCCCTGTTTCACGGGAGCGCCATCTTGGATCAGGACTTCCATTTTCATTGCCTTATCCACATAGGCAAATACCTCTCTGGCAAACGCAACACCGGCAATGATACCCACATCTTTTACCAATAATTTGGCCCTTCCGGTGGCCTCAGTGGGAATGCAGGACAAAGAGCTATGGTCCCCATCCCCAACATCTTCCCGTATGGCATTGGCAATGATCAGTGCTATTTCTTCCTTGAATTGGGACTTTGAGATCATATTCTTCTTTTGATGTACGCTAAAATACAAATCCATTTTGGGAAATTGATTTACTTTTGAAAAATGACAATCAAACTGCTCACCATTGGTAAAACAGACAACTCCGCCTTGGAGCATCTCATCGCCATATATGAAAAGCGCTTAGGGCATTACATTAATTTTCAAATGGAGTGCCTGCCCGATCTCAAAAAAACCAAACACCTCACGGAAGAACAACAAAAGGTCAAGGAAGGGGAAATGGTACTCAAGAAATTGGCGCCCACGGATGTGCTTTTGTTGTTTGACGAACGGGGCAAGACCTTTACCTCTGTGGAATTTGCGGGTTTCCTGCAAAAAAAGATGAACGCAGGCACCAAACAACTGGTCTTTTTGGTGGGAGGCCCTTATGGCTTCAGCGATGCCATTTATGCCAAGGCGATGGGGAAACTGAGTCTTTCCAAAATGACATTTTCACACCAAATGGTACGGCTTTTCATTACGGAACAATTATACAGGGCGTTTACGATATTAAAGAATGAGCC
>CAKZLG010000360.1 GCA_937125035.1 uncultured Maribacter sp.
GCCTTGGTCTCTTTCACCTGTTGCTCAAACCTATCCAGTTCCGCAGCATCCTTGGGCAGACGAATTTGTCCTTCCATGAAAAAATCAAGCTCATCCAATCGTTTGCGGATGGTCCTTGCCATGCCCTTATCCAATCCGTGCATGGTGAGCTGGGCCCCTCCAAACCCAAGGGTATGAAAATGTTCTATCATTTCAAGGGCATTGGCATAGGCAGGGTAGCTATCACTTTCCAGATTTCGGTATCGGCGCAGCATAAAGGAAGCCTCTGCCACCCCAAAACGCTCCCCTTTAAAAAACTCGTCCAACCAATCCATTTTGGGTAAACCAATAGCCATGGTTCCCAAAACGGAATTCTGTACAAACGTTCTTCTTTTCATCCTAAAATATTTAGTCGTATGACAGATATGCACCAAATTACTGTTTTTTTAAAGAAATCTTTAATTTCATCCTTATAAACCTCATTCATTCTTATTTTTAGGAAATAGTAATTGTCAAAACATATTTTGTAAAGTTGCCCAAAGATGATACCTTAATCCGGTGCAATTTGAAAAAGCAAGTCTAGAACCAACTTAAAAAAGACCCATATCAATATGGAAGAAAAGAAAAAAAAGCGACTACGTAGTGAGGAATGGTTTAATCCAGCTGATGAGAAACAAGGTTTCATACACCGGTCTTGGTTGCGCAACCAAGGGTATCCCGATGATTATTTTAGGGGTCGCCCGGTAATCGGTATCTGCAACACCTGGTCCGAGCTTACACCATGCAACGGCCATTTGCGCGACTTTGCGGAGTTTGTCAAAAAAGGGATTCTGGAAGCGGGAGGCGTCCCTTTCGAATTTCCCGTGACCAGTACGGGTGAGACCTTGATGCGCCCCACCGCCATGCTGTTCCGTAATTTGACGAGCATGGATACGGAAGAGACCATACGTGCCAATCCGTTGGATGGCATTGTGCTTTTGACCGGCTGCGATAAGACCACTCCTTCCACGGTCATGGGGGCCTGTAGCGTGGACCTACCTACCATTGTAGTGCCTGGTGGGCCCATGCTGAACGGAAAATACAAAGGGGAACGCATCGGCTCTGGAACCTTTGTTTGGATGTTGAAAGATAAAATACAGAACGAAGGCTTCACGCCAGAAGATCAAGTGGAAGCGGAAATATGCTCGGCCCGTAGCGCAGGACATTGTATGACCATGGGCACGGCCTCCACCATGGCCTGTATGGTGGAATCACTGGGGCTTACCCTTCCGGGAGCCGCGGCCATACCGGCTGTGGATTCCAGAAAAAAGGTGTTGGCACAACTCTCTGGGAGGCGCATCGTGGAAATGGTCAAGGAAGATTTGAGACTTTCAAAGATCCTTACGAGAAAAGCCTTTGAAAACGCCATAAAATTGAATGCCGCCGTGGGCGGGTCCACCAATTTCATCATACACTTATTGGCCATAGCAGGGCGGATCGGTGTGGAATTGAACCTCAAGGATTTTGATACCTTGGGCAGCAAAATCCCCTTATTGGTCAACTTGATGCCCTCCGGTAAATTCTTAATGGAGGATTTCTTTGATGCCGGCGGGCTTCCTGTCGTCATCAAGGAGATGAAGGAACACCTTCACAACGATGCCATTACCGTAAACGGCAGGCCCATTGGCGAGAACAACCAACGGGCGGAATGCTATAACCCAGAGGTTATTGCCCCTATGGAGAAACCCTTTATTGAAGCCGCTGGCATTGCTGTGCTCTATGGTAACCTCTGTGAGGACGGTGCCGTGATCAAGCCCTCCGCGGCCACGCCAGAATTAATGAGCCACACGGGCAAGGCCGTGGTCTTTGAGACCATCGAGGAATTTCACGAGAAAGTGGATGACCCCCAACTGGAAATAGACGAAAACAGCATTATGGTGCTTAAAGGGGTAGGCCCGGTGGGCTATCCCGGCATGGCCGAAGTAGGCAATATGGAACTGCCTGAAAAAATCCTGAAAAAAGGAATCAAGGACATGGTACGTATCTCCGATGGCCGTATGAGCGGTACGGCTTACGGTACAGTGGTCCTGCACATCTCACCGGAATCTTCCATTGGCGGTCTATTGGCCTTTGTGGAGACCGGGGACACCATTATTTTGGACGTGCCCAATAGAAAGTTACATCTGGACGTGCCCGATGAGGAGCTCCAAAAAAGACGTGCCAATTGGACCCCACCAAAAGCAATGATGGACCGCGGTTATGTAAGTCTGTATACGCGTACCGTGCAGCAATCACACTTAGGGGCGGACCTTGATTTCCTAACCGGAAAATCCGGGGGTACCGTAACACGAGATGCCCATTAACGTTAAAAGACCCAACCCACCATGCTACAGATTCTTTTATTACTGCTCAGTGTCCTGATCATCATCCTATTGACGGTCAAATGGAAAGTACATCCCTTTCTCGCCCTCTTAGGAGCTGCCCTTTTCTTTGCCCTTTTCTCAGGAATGGACCTAGAGCAAATCGTCGCCATGATCAATGACGGCTTTGGCATCACCTTGGGCAAGATCGGTATCGTGATCGTTCTTGGGGTCATCATCGGCGCCTTTCTGGAACACTCGGGTGGGGCCTACCGTTTGGCAGAGATCGTGTTGAACACCATTGGCAAGAAAAGGGTACACGAGGCCATGGGCATCGTGGGCTTCATTGTGTCCATCCCTGTTTTTGCGGATAGTGGTTTCATTATTTTGAACCCTTTGAACAAGAGCCTTTCCAAGCGGGCCGGACTCAGTATCGTGGGAACGGCCACCGCCTTGATCTTGGGCCTGATGATCACCCATGTATTGGTGCCACCCACTCCGGGGCCCATTGCCGCGGCCGGTATCATTGGGGCGGATGTAGGTTTGGTGATGCTGATCGGCCTGGTAATCGGCCTTCTTTCGTTGATAGTGGCCGTGGTCTATTGTAAGTATATGGGGTCCAAGCATTTCATAGACCCCAATCCAGAGGTAACGGATGAAGTGATTGCCGAAAAAATGAAGAACGCCCCTGGCGCCTTCAAATCTTTTTTGCCCATCCTCATCCCCATTATCCTCATCGTAGGGAAATCCATTATGGAGTTCAACTTGGCAGAAGGAGCGCAGACTACGGGTCTTGTTAAATTGATCGCCTTTTTGGGATCCCCTATCATTGCCTTGTTAATCGGAATGTTCCTCTCCTTTTTATTGCCCAAAAAGTGGGACAATGAGATGTTGTCCACCACCGGTTGGGTGGGCAAGGCCTTGAGCGATGCCAGCAACATCATCCTTATTACGGGTGCTGGGGGTATTTTTGGGACCATTTTGCAGAACAGTGGCATTGCTGACACCCTTGCGGAGGCCCTTTCCGGAGCAGCGCTGGGCATTTGGTTGCCCTTTCTGTTGTGCGCGGCCATAAAAACAGCTCAGGGCTCCTCTACGGTGGCCCTGATCACTACGGCCTCTATCGTGGCGCCATTGCTCATGACCATGGGTTTTTCAACGGAATTGGACAAAGCGCTGGTCGTTGCCGCCATAGGGGCGGGCGCCATGGTGGTCTCCCATGCCAATGATAGTGGATTCTGGATCTTGACCCAATTTTCAGGAATCGATGTAAAAACAGGATACAGGGTCTATACTTTGGGAACACTCATTGTGGGCACCACGGCGGCTTTTCTGGTATTTCTAACAAGTCTAATTTTTTAAAAATGCTAAAAAGAGCACGGATATGGATGTTGTGGGTTGCCCTAGGGGCCATGGCACTGCCCATTTCATGCTCTGAACAAGATAAGGCGACCTCTCCTCCCCTTTCTCCCCAAGAAGCACTGAAAAGCTTTGTCCTGGCCGATGATGACCTGGTCATAAAACTGGTAGCAGCAGAGCCTTTGGTACAGGACCCTGTGGCCATGGCCTTTGATGAAGGAGGCCGCTTATGGGTTGTGGAAATGCTCGGCTTTATGAAAGACATTGACGGCACCGGGGAAGATGAAAAGGTGGGCAGGGTCTCTGTTCTGTTTGATGATGACCTGGATGGCCAAATGGATAGGGGAACCGTATTTTTGGATAGTCTGGTACTGCCCAGGGCCATTGCATTGGTGGAAGGCGGTATTTTAGTGGCCGAAAACATTCCCCTGTGGGAGGTGAAGGATACCGATGGTGATTTTAAGGCCGATAAAAAAATATTGATCGATAGTACCTATGGGGGTCGCGGCATGCCCGAACATTCGGCCAACGGTCTCTTGCGTGGGCTGGACAATTGGTACTACAATGCCAAAAGCCGCTATCGTTACAAAAAAGTGGATGGCGTTTGGAAAAAGGAAGAAACGGAATTCAGGGGCCAGTGGGGCCTTGCCCATGATGACGCCGGGCGTTTGTTCTACAACTACAATTGGTCCCAATTGCATGCTGACCTGGTACCCCCCAATGCTTTGATGCAAAATGCCAACCATACCGCCACCAATGGCATAGACCATGGCCTTACGTTGGAACGAAAGATCTTCCCCATACGCAGCAATACCGCTGTCAACCGCGGCTACGTGCCGGGCACCTTGGATGCAGAAGGTAAATTATTGGAATTCGCTTCGGCCTGTGGCCCCATTGTCCACCGGGGCAATGCGCTTCCTGAACGGTATAAGGGAGATGCCTTTGTTTGTGAACCCACGGCAAACCTCATCCGCCAAAACAAAATCCAGCAGAACGGGTTTATGCTCAGTGCCAAAAATGCTTATGAAGACCGCGAATTCTTGGCCTCTACGGATGAACGTTTCAGGCCCATTACCCTGGGCACTGGCCCCGATGGGGCCCTTTATGTGGTGGATATGTACAAAGGCGTCATTCAGCACGGACCCTACATGACGGAATATCTGAGGAAGGAAACCCTGGCCCGTGGATTGGACGCACCAGTGCATATGGGCCGTATTTGGCGCATCAGGGCCAAGGACAAGAAAGTGACGCCCACCCTTTTGGAAGAGGCAGACACATCTGTTTTAATAGATGCCTTGGGCCATGAAAATGGATGGATCCGTGATAAAGCGCAGCAACTATTGGTCAACCACCCCAAGGACGTCAACCAAAAATTGATACACCTTATTCCAACAGCTGGCCCTAAGGCCCAATTGCATGCCCTTTGGACCTTAGAGGGCCGCGGAGAACAGCGCCCAGAGGCCTATTTAACTGGTTTAACATCAAAAGACCCCATTGTAGTGCAACATGCCCTACGCATATTGAACGGGCTTCATCATGGGGCTTCTGAGCTCACCTCAAAATTGGTCGATTTTATTAAACAAAACTATGAAAAGGCCCATCCGCTGGTACAGATGCAGATGGTCCTAACGGCCGGGGCGTTGCAAGCGGATGTGGCCCTGCCCCTTTCCCAAAAGTTCCTGGCCACCTATGACAGTCTTCCCGTGGCAAGGGACATTGCCATGGCGGCCTTGGAAAACAGGGAGGAGCAGATGTTGGACCACCTCTTGGCAGACCCTAATTACACCAGTTCCAACCCCAATCATGAGATTTTTTTGGAGCTATTGGCCACGGCCATAGGCAATACCCAGAATGAGGAGAAGATTATACCGCTCTTGAACCGTATGGCTGCCTATGACGATGTAAACGGAGCGTGGGTCCGAAATGCTTTGATGCAGGGACTTGCGGGGGCAAAAGGAGAAAATGAGGAGGGCTCCTTAGCACTCTCCCGTAAACCAGTCCTAATGGATATGGCCTGGCTTTCCCCCGCCTTGGCCGATAAATTGACATGGCCCGGAAAGCCAAAAAAAGTAGAAGACAGTGGCAACAGCGTGAAAATCGATAAGACCGTATATGCCATGGGCCGGCAAAAATATCTGAACCTTTGTGCCAATTGTCACGGCAACCAAGGAGAGGGGATGCTGCGGTTTGCGCCGCCCTTAAAAAATTCAGAATGGGTATTAGGGGAGGATTACAAGCTGGCCATGATCTTGTTGCACGGCATTGAGGGTCCCATAGAGGTAGCGGGCAAGCGGTATGATATTCCAGAAATATTGCCCAATATGCCCTCTTTTTCCACGTTGCAGAATGAAGATATAGCGGCCATAGCCACCTACATCAGAAATGCCTGGGGGCACGCGGAAGAGCCCCTATCCAGCAGCAGGGTAGGCAATATACGATTTAGGACCCAGGGCCATGTAAACCCCTGGAAACCAGAAGAGCTGGATACGCTGATCTTCAATGTGGATTGAAAAGCGCAACCAGCTCCAGTCTTACTGTGTTTTTTTATCAATTCCCTTTTTTGTAATCCGCGAGGAATTTTTCCAGGCCACTGTCTGTCAGAGGGTGCTTCAAGAGTCCCTTTATGGCACTTAAAGGCCCGGTCATGACATCGGCACCGATCTTGGCACAATCAATCACGTGCATCACGTGGCGCACGGATGCCGCCAGTATTTCGGTCTCGTAACCATAATTGTCGTAAATGAGACGAATATCCGCGATAAGCCCAAGCCCATCAGTGGAAATATCATCCAACCTACCAATAAATGGCGAAACGTACGTAGCGCCCGCCTTGGCAGCCAAAAGCGCCTGCCCCGCGGAGAACACCAAAGTGACGTTGGTCTTAATGCCCTGATCGGAAAAATACTTGCAGGCCTTTACCCCATCGCCTATCATAGGCAATTTAACCACGATCTGCGGGTTAAGGGCGGCCAGTTTTTCACCTTCCTTCACCATTCCGTCAAAATCGGTGGAGATGACCTCGGCACTGACATGTCCATCCACAAGGTCACATATTTTCTTGTAATGCCCCAAAATATTTTCCGTTCCTGTAATGCCCTCTTTGGCCATAAGGGAAGGATTGGTGGTTACCCCATCCAACACGCCCATGTCCTGAGCTTCCTTGATTTCCTCTAAATTTGCTGTATCTATAAAAAATTTCATGTGTCTATCTTTAATTTACTTGTTTAAAAATGCTTTGACTTCCTCATAAACCTGGGGTCCTGTGAACCCAAATTTTTCATCCAATACGGTGGCCGGTGCCGAGTACCCAAAGTGGCCCAGTCCGGAAACAGTGCCTTTTGGACCTGCCAGGGCCTCCAGATTTACCGGTAGCCCGGCGGTAAGTCCAAAAATGGGCGTATCACTGGGGATTACGGATTCTTGGTACTCTTTGGGCTGTTGCCTAAAGATGCCTTCCGAAGGGATGGAGGCAATGTTCACTTTTAGCCCCTCCTTACTTTCCAGAAGTGCTGCGGCGTCCATTAATGTAGAAACCTCAGAACCATTGGCGATCAGTACTACGTCCGGATTGCTTACCTCCTTTACCAGGTAGCCTCCTTTTTCTGCCCCTTGGGCGACATTCATACGGGTGCCTTGTTGCGCGGAGACGTCCTTGATGCCCTGTCTGGACAAAATCAGTCCCGTTGGGGTCTTTGTATTTTCCATAGCCATTTTCCAAGCGATATTGGTCTCTGCGGAATCTGCGGGGCGCAAGGCCACAAAGCTCATTTCATGGCTGTGGTTCTGTACTTTTTCCAATAATCTGATCTGTGCTTCCTGCTCTATGGGTTGATGGGTGGGCCCATCCTCCCCTACCCGGAAGGCATCATGGGTCCATACGAACTTCACGGGAAGTTCCTGTATGGCGCTCAAGCGTATGGCCGGCTTCATATAATCAGAAAAAACGAAGAACGTGGCCACTACGGGAATGACACCTCCATGTAGCGCGATGCCATTGGCTATTGCCGCCATGGTGAGCTCCGCTACGCCCGCTTGCAGGAAGGCACCGGAAAAATCGCCCTTTTTCAGGATGGTGGTCTTTTTTAGAAAACCATCGGTCTTATCACTGTTGGACAAATCTGCCGAGGATACGATCATGTTTTCCACATGTTCCGCCAAGTACCCCAACACCCCGGAAGAGGCGGCGCGTGTGGCCAAACCGGGTTTGTGTTCCACGGAACCAAAGTCAAGATCGGGCAATTTACCCGAGAAGAAGTCCTTTAATTTTTGGGCCAAGGCTTCATTTTTTTCTTCCCAAGCGCTGACCTCCGCCTTCTTGGCAGCCGCCGCTTTCATTTTGGCCTCTTTTACCTTCGCATAAAAATCGGCCACCTCGGGGAAAATGGCAAAGGGCGCCTCTGTGTCGGCACCCAGGTTCTTCATGGTCATTCCATAGTCCGCCCCGGTATCGCCAATGGGCTTTCCGTGCAGTTCGGTATGGCCCTCATAAGAGGAGCCATCTGCCGTAACACAACCTTTTCCCATAATGGTCTGGCCAATGATCAAGGTCGGTTTTTCGGTTTCAGCGTTGGCATCCTTCAAGGCCTTTCTAATTTGTTCATGGTCATGGCCGTCTATGGTCACCACCTTCCAACCCCAAGCCTCATATTTTTTTGCGGTATCCTCAGAAGTCACCTCATCTGTCTTAGAGGAAAGCTGAACATCATTGGAGTCGTAGAACATGATGAAGTTATTAAGGCCCAAATGGCCCGCCAATCTTCCGGCGCCCTGACTGATCTCCTCCTGCACGCCCCCGTCAGAGATAAAACCATAGACTTTATGGTTCATCCAATTCCCAAACCGGGCCTGTAGGAACTTGGCGGCAATGGCAGCGCCAACCCCCATGGTATGCCCTTGCCCTAATGGGCCAGATGTATTTTCCACACCACGGGCCACGTCCACTTCCGGGTGTCCGGGCGTTACCGATCCCCATTGTCTAAAATTGGCAAGATCATCTTTGGTGTAGTTTCCCAACAAAGCATATTGGGAATACATCAAAGAGGACAAATGCCCCGCATCCATAAAGAACCGGTCCCGGTAGGGCCAATGCATGTCAGATGGGTCATAATTGAAGAATTCCGAATAGAGAATGTGCATATAATCAGCACCGCCCATGGGGCCGCCAGGATGGCCGGACTTTGCTTTTTCCACCATGGCAATGGCCAGTGCCCTAATGTTATCTGCGGCTAATTGATCGATGTGTTTGTTCATTGATATAAAGGTTGTTGCTGCTTAAAAGGAAGCTTGTTGAAATTTTGGCCAAAGATATCGTATTTGTGGCGCTCTATAAAATAATTGATACAGATATCACAAATAATAAATGTAATTTACACACTTGTAATTTTTAAGGCGATTTTCTTGACAATTCACACCCTTTTTTGTGTTGCATCAAAAATGGCGTGTTCTTTTTTTTATCGGTGCTTTCAGGCAGATTTCTATTTTTTTGGCCCACCACCCCTTTGTAACTTTGGTTACCGGGCAAGCTGTTGCCATCCCTTATTTTTGCCCAAAAACCACATCATGATCGGAAAAGGATCAAAAGCGTACAGCATCCTCCTTTTAAAATGTCCAAGATGCCATCAAGGCGATTTTTTGGAAGCCCACCCCTATAAACTAAAAAATTTCAACAAAGTAAAGGAACGCTGTCCCCAATGCCATTTGAAATATAGCATTGAGCCCAGTTTTTACTACGGTTCCATGTATGTTTCCTATGGCGTGGGCATTGCCGTGGCGGTGGCCGTCTATGTACTAACGCTTATTCTTGGGCTGAAAATGGGCCCCTTGCCCCTATTCATTGCCATTGTGGCCACTTTAGTGATCGCCATGCCGTATATTGCTGCAATATCCAAGTCCATTTGGGCGAATATTTTTTTTAAATTCGATGGAGCAATCGCACGAAAAGAAAAGCAAGACCATGATTCAAGAACTTAAGGAAGGTTACGGACATTTTTTTGAGGATGACCTCATCAATGAAATAGCGCAGGTGGGCACCTACAAAGAAGTGCCCGAAGGCTATAAGCTTATGGATATCGGGGAATACATCAAGGGTATGCCCTTATTGATCTCCGGCGCCATTAAAGTGCTGCGCGAGGACAATGACGGGGACGAGCTGCTCTTATACTATTTGGAAAAAGGGGAAACCTGTTCCATGACCCTTACCTGTTGCCTAGGGGATTCCAAGAGTGAGATCCGGGCCATTGCTGAAACGGATACCAAGTTGATCATGGTGCCGATCCAAAAAATGGAGGAATGGACGGCCAAGTATAAGTCTTGGCGCAATTTTGTGTTTGATAGCTACCATTCCCGTTTAAACGAACTGCTTTCCACCTTGGACAGCATCGCCTTTGATAAATTGGACATGCGCTTAGTGAACTATCTAAAGGAAAAAAGCCGCATCAACAAAGGCAATACCATCAATAACACCCACCAAGAAATAGCCTATGAACTGCACAGTTCGCGCGTGGTGATCTCCAGATTGCTCAAGAAATTGGAACAGATGGGGAAAATTGCCCTGCACAGGAATTCCATAGAGCTCTTGGATCTTTGACCCTTTGTAACATGGGTTACTGCACAGCAAATGGGAAGGGCCTATCTTTGTTCCTTTCACCACGCTATGTTCAAAACCTATTTTCCCATATTACAGTGGTTGCCCAACTATAAACGTTCTTATTTGGCCGGGGATATTGGGGCGGGCATTACCGTGGGCATCATGTTGGTGCCCCAGGGCATGGCCTATGCCATGATCGCCGGTCTCCCCCCCGTATTTGGCCTCTACGCCGCCTTACTGCCACAAATGGTGTATGCCCTGATGGGCACTTCCCGGCAATTGGCCGTGGGTCCCGTGGCCATGGATTCCCTTTTGGTGGCCGCCGGTCTGGGTGCCCTTTCCCTTTCTGGGATTGAGGAATATATTGGCATGGCCATTTTTTTGGCCTTGTTCATGGGCGCCATTCAGTTAGTATTGGGTCTATTGAAGATGGGGTTCTTGGTGAATTTCCTTTCCAAACCCGTGATAAGTGGGTTTACATCGGCAGCGGCCATCATTATTGGCTTGAGTCAGTTGAAACACCTCTTGGGCATTTCACTGTCTGGCAGTAGTAGTCTACTGCAAATGGGAAGACAGCTCTATGAACAACTGCACCAGACCCATCTTCCCACCTTGGCTTTGGGTATTTCGGCCATCCTACTCATTATGGTGTTGAAGAAGCTCCATGAAAAAATACCTGCGGCATTGGTGGTTGTGGTGCTGGGCGTGGGTATGGTCTATTTCTTCAACCTTCAAAAAATGGGCGTTGCCATTATTGGAAAGGTCCCGGAGGGCCTACCGTCGTTTCAAGTGCCCACCGTGCCCACTGAACATCTGGCCGCTTTGTTTCCCATGGCCCTTACCTTGGCCTTGATCGCTTTCATGGAGGCCATATCCGTTGCCAAGGCCATGGAAGAGAAACACGGAAACCATACAGTGGATGCCAACCAAGAACTATTGGCCTTGGGCACGGCCAATATGGTGGGCTCCCTTTTTCAATCCTACCCCACCACGGGAGGTTTCTCCAGAACAGCGGTGAACGACCAGGCCGGGGCTCGTACCGGAGTGGCCCCGCTGATCAGCGCTTTGGTGGTAGGCCTTACCCTTCTCTTTCTAACCTCCTTCTTTTATCATTTACCCCAGACCATTCTAGCGGCGATCATCATGGTGGCCATTATGGGTTTGATCGATATAAAATATCCCCGCCAGTTGTTCGCCCACCGAAAAGAGGAATTCTATTTACTGGTGGCCACATTTTTGATCACGCTCACAGTAGGGATCAAAGAAGGCATACTTTTGGGGGTATTGATTTCCCTTATTCTGTTGGTTTACAGAACGTCAAGGCCCCACATGGCCGTATTGGGCAGGGTACTCGGCACTCATTATTTTAAGAACGTACTTCGGTTTCCCGAGGATACGGAAACCTATCCAGATTTTTTGATCGTGCGCTTTGATGCCCAGCTCTATTTTGGAAACAAGGATTACTTTAAGCAACTGTTGTATGAAAACATAGCGCTAAAAGGATCGGAATTGCGCTATGTTATTTTGAACGCTGAAGCCATAAACTACATAGATAGCAGTGCTGTGCACACTTTGAGGCAATTGATCACGGAGTTGAAAGAAAGGCGTATTACCCTTGTCATTGCAGGTGCCATTGGGCCCACCCGAGACATTCTCCACGCAAGCGGCCTTGTGAAGGACCTGGGCCCCGAACATCTTTTTGTCCGTACCCACGAAGCCTATGACCACTGTAAACAGTTGAGCAAAAAGACCCTAATGGAAGAAAAAATTTCCCTGCAGGCCAAAAATGGGACCTTTGTAACCTAAGTCACTGTGAACAAAAAGACTACGGGCTATATTTAAACTTTAAATAATAACGAATGGATATTAGCTCCCCGTAAAGACCTTTTTTCAAGATTGGGCAGGGCCAATACCACAAAAACAAGTAACATATGAAAGTAGAACAGATTTATACAGGGTGCTTGGCACACGCCGCTTATTACATTGAAAATAAGGGAGAAGCAGCCATTTTTGACCCACTCCGCGAGGTGGGACCTTATTTGGATAGGGCCAAAAAGGACAACGCCAAAGTAAAATATGTCTTTGAGACCCATTTTCATGCCGATTTTGTGAGCGGGCATTTGGACCTCAGTAAAAAAACCGGTGCGGACATCGTATTTGGCCCTACCGCTAAGCCTGGTTATGAAGCCCTTGTGGCCACGGATGGCCAACTATTTGAAGTGGGTGACTATAAGGTAAAGGTGATCCACACCCCTGGCCATACCATGGAAAGCACCACCTATCTCTTAATTGATGATAAAGGCAGGGAGCATGGCATTATTACGGGAGACACTCTGTTTATTGGGGACGTGGGCAGGCCCGATCTTGCACAACATGTAGTGGCCGATCTTACCGAGGAAAAACTGGCCGGCCATCTCTTTGATTCCCTCCGCAACAAGATCATGCCCCTTAACGATGATCTTATCGTGTACCCCAACCACGGGGCAGGCTCCGCTTGCGGTAAAATGATGAGCAAGGAGACCACGGATACCCTGGGGAACCAGAAAAAGGTAAACTACGCCCTTAGGGCAGATATGACCAAGGAGGAGTTCATCAAAGAACTGTTGACCGGTCTTACCGCCCCTCCCGGCTATTTTCCCCAAAACGTGCTCATGAACATTAAAGGCTATGAGAGTTTGGACACCATTATGGACAGGGCCACGACCGGGTATTCCCCGGAAGCGTTTGAGGCCGTTGCCAATGAGACCGGTGCCTTGGTCTTGGATACCCGCAATGCGGATGTTTTTTCCAAAGGGTTCATTCCCAATAGCATCAATATTGGCCTTGTGGGCAGTTTTGCCCAATGGGTGGGAGAAATGATCCCAGACGTAAAGCAGGCCATCCTATTGGTAACGGATGAGGACAAACAAGAGGAGGCCATTACCCGGCTCTCCCGTGTGGGCTATGATAACACCGTAGGGTATCTAAAAGGAGGTTTTAAGGCCTGGAAGTCATCAGGGAAAGACGTTGAAAGCACCCAACGCATTTCGGCCAGTGACCTGGAGCAGGCCATGGTCCAAGACCCACCTATAGTATTTGATGTCCGAAAAAAGAGCGAATTTGACTCTGAGCATATGATAGGGGCCATCAATGTACCCTTGAACGAGATCAACCAACACCTTGCCCAATTTCCAAAAGAGGATTATTTCGCCTTGTATTGCGGTGGGGGCTACAGGAGCATGATCGCTTCCTCCATTCTTAAGCAACGCGGATGGGACAACTTTGCTGACGTGCCCGGAGGTTTTGCGGATATTGCCAAGACCGCCATTCCAAAATCGGAATACGTATGTCCTTCCACCCTATTATGATTTTATGATCACGCATAGGTTCCAAGCCCTTTTCACGGAAAAGGGCTTTTTTTTTGTAATGTAACCCAAGTTACTGTAGTGCTGGCCACATCACCCTACCTTAGCCGTATAAAATAGCACAGTAGTTATGGAGACACTCATAGAACAGAAAATGACAAATACAATACCTAGAATAGGTGACCAAGCACCCGATTTTGAGGCCCTCACCACCACAGGCAAGATACGGTTGTCCGAATACGCCAAGGACCAATGGTTGGTGCTCTTTTCCCACCCCGCGGATTTTACCCCGGTATGCACAACGGAAATGAGCGGATTTGCGCAGAGAAAGGAAGAATTTGAGGCCCTGAACACCGCACTTATGGGGCTCAGTATAGACAGTGTGCACGCGCACCTGGGCTGGGTGAACAATGTTCATAAGAACACAGGAGTCTACTTTGACTTCCCCATCATTGCGGACATAGACATGAAAGTATCTAAATTATACGGCATGTTGCAGCCCAATGAAAGTGAGACCGCAGCGGTACGGGCCGTCTTCATCATAGACCCCAAAAAGAAAATTCGTCTGGTCATGTATTACCCCATGAACGTAGGTCGTAATATGGATGAGATCCTAAGGACCTTGGAGGCCTTACAACTGTCCGATGAACACAAAGTGGCCATGCCCTTGGATTGGAAAAAAGGCGATAAGGTCATTGTTCCGCCGCCCAAGAACTTGGCGGAGATGGAGGCCCGGTTACAGGATACCACGTTGGACATGACCGACTTTTATCTCGCTAAAAAAGCATTGAACTGATACAAACGTTTTGGTTGGTTGTTTGGGAAGATGGTCATAGTACCTATGGCCATTTTCCTTTTTTATAAACCTTTTTAATCTAATTATATGTCATTTTTAAATACACTTTTCGGAAGTCGGGAAACAGCTTCAGGCTCCATTCAGATTTTGGATGCTAAAGCCTACGCAGAGGCTATCATGGCCAAAAAAGTACAATTGGTAGACGTGCGCACGCCAATCGAATACCGCAGCGGGCATATCACCAATGCCATCAATATTGATTTTTTTAACGGTAAAGCCTTTGAACAGGCCTTTGCCGAATTGGACAAGGACAAGCCGGTCTACCTCTATTGCCGCTCTGGGGCACGCAGCCAAAAAGCGGCCCGCAGACTTGACCAAATGGGCTTTACGGAAATCTATGACCTCCGGGGCGGGTACATGCGCTGGAGCGCCTGAACCATTAAGAAATCAATATAAAGAACCATGCATACATCCATCATTGTACAAAATCTGAAATGTGGCGGCTGCGCCAAGACCATTACCAATGCCTTGGTGAACCTAGAGGGAATCCATGAAGTGGCCGTTGACGTGGAAACCGGCACCATTTCTTTCCAATGCGTTTCCATGGACGATGCCTTAAAGGTCAAAAAAACGCTGAAATCCCTAGGATACCCCTCCATAGATACGAACAACTCCCTTTTGGCCAAAGCAAAATCGGTCGTTAGCTGTGCCACTGGAAAAATCAACGCCTCATGAAAACGCTACCCTTGCTGCTATTAGGGTTGGCCCTGCTCGGATGCAAAGAAGGCACCCAAGACAAAAAGGAGACCTTAAAAACATTACCGGAAACGCCGCCGCCGTTGGCCATGGAGCCTTCGCCCACCACAGGTAAAACACTCATGGAGAATCAGTGTTATGTGTGCCATAGCGCCACAGCAACTGAGGAAAATCGCATTGGTCCACCCATGGCGGCCATCAAGGCGCGCTATTTAAAGGACCATCCAGAAAGAGCGGATTTTGTGGCGGCCCTATGGCAATTTGTGGAACAGCCCTCCACAGAAAAGGCAAAAATGCGGGGTGCCGTAAAACGGTTTGGGATCATGCCCTACCAAGCTTTCCCCAAAGACGATATTACGGCCATTGCCAGCTATATGTACGACTATAAAATAGAGGAACCCACTTGATTCAAGACACATTGGGAAGAGCGCCACGGCCCCTACGAACAAAAGGGCAAGGAACTTCAACAAGAACTTCGTGCCGCGCAAAGCGATACGGAGCGGGGCATGGCCTATGCCATGGGCACCAAGCAGGAACTGGGCAAAAATCTAATGGGGACCCTCCAAAAGAAGGGAACCCTTGCCGCCTTGGAATTTTGCAACATTAAAGCCTTTCCCTTAACGGACAGTATGGCCACAGTACACCGAGCCAACATAAAGAGGGTGACCGACAAGCCACGGAATCCCGACAACCAGGCCAATGCCACTGCCTTGGCCCACCTTACAAAGTTTAAGGAATGGGTGGCAAAAGGAGACTCTTATGAGCCCATTTTGGAAGAAGAAGAGGACAAAGTGCATTTCTACTACCCCATCATCACCAATACCAAATGCCTACAGTGCCACGGAAATCCCAAAACCGATATTCAGAAAAATGTGCTGGCTAAAATCAATGAGCTATACCCCACTGATCAGGCTACCGGTTACCAAGCCAATGAAGTACGGGGCATCTGGAGCATTACGTTCCCCAAACAAGGCCTATAGTTTGCAATAGTGAAGCGCCCATTGGAAGGCTTCATGGGTTACCGCTTGGCGCTTACTTCCTAACGTTTGAATCTTAAGGAGAATGAGTTAAAAGTTCAACCCTAAACCATCATCCCCCCGAGAATTTGATAGTAAGCTGTTAAAAATTTGTTTGGTTGAGGACCAAAATGGGCACATCGGCATGGTTCACAAGCCCTTTGGTCTCCGATTTTCTAAAAAGCTGTACCAGTTTGTTATGCTTTTTTGCCACTAAGCAAAGAAAATCCGCCTTACGGCTCTTGGTGAACAAACGGGCTCCCGTAGCGACGTCTACCCCATCCAATTCAAAAAAATCACTGCTCTCCTCTTTTAAAACAGTTTGTAGATGTGTTTTGGCCTCCACCTGGGAAGCGCTCAATCCTTTCTGCTCTTCATCCAGGTACAAAACCGATACCCTAGCGTTATGGTCCCTCCTTATATGGAGTAACGGGCCTAATCCCTTCTCGGAATAATCGAGCTCGTAATCTGTGGCGAACACCATTTCATCCATACCCTCAAAGATGCTCTGTTCGGGTACGGCAAGCACTGCGGCCTTTACCTTGCCCAGCACACTAGACGTATTGCTTCCCAAAACCACTTCTTTAATACCGGACGCCCCTTTGGTGCCCATGATTACATAGTCTATGTCCTTTTCAGAGATCACCTTCTGTATCGTCTCCAAAAAAGAGCCTCCCAAGGTAAGAGGTACAAAAGTATGATGTGCAGCCATTCCATGGTTTTCCAAATAGGACATGGTCGCCTTTAAGCCTTCTTGGGATTGCTCTTGCAGGGACTTGTTGATGGCCTCGGACATTCTCTTGGTCCCAATGCCCGTGGTGCCATAGGGTACAGCCCCATCCATAATATGGACGAGATGGAACGTTGCGGGTTTTCCCTGAAATAGGGCTTGGGCATAGTCAATGGCTTTTTGGGCATTGGCCGAAAAATCGGTGGGCAAAAGTATATTTATCATACTGAACTGTTTCAATTTTTGTCCAATTTAAAAAACTAAATTCATTTAAAACCTGACCATCGTCATAACGGTACCACGCCAACAATAATTTAAAACCGCATTGATATCGCGAAGTCCCTAAACTATATGATTTGAATGCCCCCCTTTTCCTTTGGTTCCAACGTTTGGACATGGAACACCCCAAATAGATCATTAAAAAATGTCAGCATCCATTAATGAAATTAAACGCACCCACTTTCCAAAGCTTCCCTTCCATCCTTTGCAAGAGAACAAGGCTGTGCCAATAAAACGGTGCAACCCCTCTGCTACGCACTTTCGTTCAACACCAACTGAAGTTCAGTGGGCAGTAGAAAAAAGAATTGCGTAATTGCAGAAAGTGCTATTGCATCTTTCCATCCCAGTATTTACTTTTATACCACTAAAAAAATGTGCTATGAAGAAATGGAACACGCTTGCACCTTTAACATTGTCCCTATTTTTTCTGTATTCCTTTGCCTCTAAAGATTTGGGGGATGCCGCCACGGAACCCGGCGATATCGTTGGTGTCTGGATGCCAAGCGAGGGCACGGCCTATGTGCGCATTTTTAAGGAAAAGGGAAAAGAGGTCTATCATGGTAAGATCGTGTGGCTCAAGGAGCCCAATGATGCTGAGGGAAATCCCAGAAAAGATGACCAGGGCAATCCCATTCTCAACATGCTGAATTTAAGGGATTTCGTCTTTGAGGACGACGAATGGGTCAACGGCACCATTTATGACCCTAAGACGGGCAATACCTATTACTGTACCATTGAAATGGTCAATAAGAACAAATTGGAAGTGCGCGGCTCTTTGGACCCCTTTGGGATTGTGGGCCGAACCGATACTTGGGTACGGATGAAAACCAATTAAGGCAGCGCTATGACAAGACGGTTCTGGGCAACCATGCTCCTCGTTTTTTTCGTTTCATGGCAACACGTTGCACAAGAAAATCCCCCTATGGAAGAAGAGGAGGGTGAAATGGTGATAGACTATGCCAACTTGGTACAGACAGAGGAAAACAAAGCCTTCTGCTCCTCCCGTATCCTTGGGCAACAGCCCATGAAGATCATTTCACTGGGGTACGACCTTCAAACGGCACATACCCTACAGCCCGATCCCTTTGTGCCCGGAGGGCCAGCGGATGCCGAGCAACTGAACAATGCCCGTGGTTTACGCTTGGGCATCAACTATCCCGTCTATTCCAAAAACGATTTGCTGGTGAACCTGGGTCTCAATTATGCCCATACCCAATATGCTTTTGAGACCCCCACTTTAGTGACGGACAACCCCTTGTCCCGGGCGCTGGACAATAACGGACTTACCACTTTGGGCGTTACTGCCACCGTTTTTAAGCCCCTAAACATTAAGCGCTACTTCATAGTTCAGTTTGGGGCCAACCTCAACGGGGATTATACCCTTAATGATATCCAAGCGCTCCGCTATACCCGGTATACGGCCAGCGTTATCTATGGTATAAAATCCAACGATAGAAAAATGTGGGGCGTTGGTGCCACGCGCACCTACTTGGGTGGAGCGCTGAATTATTTGCCGGTCTATTACATGATGTACACCTCAGAAAATAAAAAATGGGGCCTGGAGATGGTATTACCGGCACGTTTCCAGTACCGAAGGAACATAGATGACAAGAACCTTTTTTTACTGGGATGGGAGATAGAGGGCAATACCTACCGCATTAACAATGACGGCGACCCATACGGCCTACCCTTTAACGATTTGGAGCTCAGACGGGCAGAACTGAGGGTCAGGGCCACTTGGGAACATGCCCTTACGCCACAGATCTGGTTGTCCGCGCAGGCAGGGTTTCGCTACAATTGGTCTTTTGATGTGGATCGGGGCGATTTTTTCCGGCCCTTTGGTGATGATACCCCGTACTTGGCGGAAACGAACTTGAGCAACCCCGCCTATTTTAACATATCCATCAACTGGGTAAGTCCGTGATGTCCTCATTAACGGTTACTCCAGCTTCCTATCGCTTCGGAAACCATACCTCAATTGCCCCCAAAAGTCTTTGGGAAGGGATTCTTCACCAGCAAAACCAAGTTCTACCGTACCGCTGTCCTCTGGAACATAATGGGTCTTAAAGAGATAATCCCACAAACTAAGGCTGATACCAAAATTGACACCATAGCTTCCTTTGGGCAGTTCATAGGCGTGATGGTACAAGTGCATTACAGGATTGTTGAGCACATATTTCAAAGGTCCCCAAGTCAATTTTATGTTGCTGTGGTTCAAATGTCCTATGGCAATGGCCAAGAAATGGACAATGTACGCCTGTTCTGGTTCAAAACCGCCCAAGATCATTACCCCAAAGGTCTTCAGGGGCTTGTAGAGGATATTTTCCATCCAATGGTAGCGCAAATGGGCCGCAAATCCCATTTCCTTTACACTATGGTGCACTTTATGAAACTGCCACAGCACAGGATATTTATGCAAAAGGATATGCGTAAACCACTGTACAAAATCCAAAATGATGAAAAAAACCAATAATTGCCCCCAAATGGGCCATACTGAGGTATTGATCAAGGCAAGACTGTTGGCGGCGATGCCCAAATCTTCGAACAACAACTGCAGTACTTTATAAAATCCGCTGATGACAATGGCGAACAAAAAGAAATTAAAGAACATATAAAAGGCATCCAGCCAAAAATCCTTCCTAAAAATACCCTGTTGTTTGCGCCATGGAAAGATGATTTCCAACAGCCAGACCACCAATGAAATAGCGATAAGACCCCAAAAATAGTTAGTGTACCAAGGCACTTCAAACAGAATGGATTTCCAGGTCCACTGCATTGTGCCCTTAATGGCATTGAGAAAAGCTTCAAAATAGGCAATCATAACATTCCATTTTGTTCCAAAAATACAATTTCATTCCTTACTACTTTGTAACCCAAGTTACATGGTGGGCCACCTGCTCCCTTTTGGCTATGTGACCAAAGTCACGTTGCGTACAGTTCCCATTTTGTATCTTGCCCTATGAAAAAAAGGAACCTTTTGAAATGGTTAGGGGCCTGCTTGGTATGCACTGCCCTAGTGACCTTGGTGGTTCTCGGCATTCAAACGTTCAACAACTAAAACCAATAATCATGAAAAAAAACATGGGCGGCACTGACCGCACGATTCGCATTCTAGTGGCCTTGGCCGTAGTGGCATTGTATTATTTTGGATACATTCAAGGTACCTTGGCCTACATCCTCCTAGCACTTTCAGGTATATTTTTACTGACAAGCCTGGTCAGCTTTTGTCCGCTGTACACTCTTTTTGGAATGAACACCTGTAAAACAAAGTAGCATTAAGGTTATTCTAGGCCGCCAACCCTATGGTCACTTTTGCCCTAGGGTTGGCCGGGCTTCCTTTTTCTGGCCTCTAATTGCTCCCTTATGGCATTGGCACGTTCCTCCGTAACATCATAGTTCCACATGATCATAATGGCGATAAGCGTCCCTACAATGGGCAGCCCGGAGAAGAAGAGTCGCAACCCTGTTATGGCCTCTGGAGACTGGACCGCTATGCCAGAATCAAAACCTACTAAGGTAAGGATGGTGCCCGTTAAACCACCGGCAATGGCAAAACCGAACTTCACCATCCACCAATAGATGGCACCAAAGATACCCTCTCTGCGCTGCCCGGTCTGCAGCTCATCCAAATCAATCACATCGGCGGTCATGGACATCATTAAAGTAAAGAGTCCGCCAATACCAAAGGAAAAAAACGGCAGCGCAAACAAGAAGAGATAGGGCTTACCGGGAACGAAAAAAAACCAGAACAGTACATAGCCCACAATGGAGATGCCCTGGGAAACCAAAAAAGCCCTTTTTTTACCCAATACTTTAGACATTTTTGCCACGATGGGAATGACCAAAAAGGTTGTGACCAGGGCCCCTACACTACCAAAAAGGGTAGGCCAGATACCCGCTGCCGCAGTATCTCCGGAAAACAGATGGTAAAATATACCCGTTGTGTAACGTAAGTTACCAATATGGCAAAACAAACCCCTTAC